>QHOI01000142.1 GCA_003218705.1 Verrucomicrobiota bacterium
ATCCGGTCTGGAAGGATTGGGAGCAGACGCTCTCTCACTAATGCGTATTTCACTCAACGGCCGGGAAGAAGACGCAAGCGGCGCGCAAACCGTGGCCGAACTCGTCGGACGCTTTGAATTGCCACCTGAGGCGATCCTAATCGAGCATAACGGCGTCGCCTTGCGCCGACGCGAATGGCCGCAAAAGCCGTTAACCGATGGCGACCGGATAGAAATTATTCGCGTTGTCGCCGGCGGCTAGCTGCGATTTTAACGCGCGGCCTTAACAACCACGCGCATTCCATCTCGCCGAACCACCGTGATCGAAGTGTTCGGCGGGATGAATTCGCCTTGCGTGATCACGTCAATAATCTGGTCGACAAAACGCGCCTTGCCGCTTGGACGCAAGATCGACAACGAGACGCCTTCCGTGCCCGGTGAAAGGTCAACCGCGGTCGCAAATTCGCGGGGCACGCCGGCCAATGACGGGCCGGGCGGATTTGTGGTCAGGAGCGCGAAACGTCGATAGAAGCTGGTGCGCGGCAGATATTTCGCGAGCAGGGCAATCACGATCGCGGCTGCCACGAGCGCGATGAAGAGGTTGCGCAGCGGAACGGCAAGCATTTCGCCCGTCGGAAAAAATGGCTGCTCTGGATAACGATCGATCATCGCCCAAAGCATTGAGGCGAGCATGAGCAGAACGCCGAGCACCCCAAAAACGATCGTGGAATGGGCGAAGAAAAGAATCTCGATGATCACGAGAGCAACACCGAGAACAAAAAGCGCGACCACTTCCCAACCGGCGAGACCGGCCAGGTAATGTCCGAGAAAGAAGAGCGCGAAGCAGATGGCGGAGATGATTCCCGGTAAGCTTGCCCCCGGAATTTTGAATTCAAGGTAAGCGCCCACAATTCCGGCCAGCAAAAGCAAAGGAGCGAGCGTCGTCAGCCATAGCGCGAGTTGCTCAAAGCCAGTGGGTTTGATCGAAACCACGTTGCCTTTGAGACCCGCTTTTTTTGTAAGATCGACAATCGACTCAGCGACGCCGTCGGCCAGCAAAGGCTTGCCATTTATTTTTTCCGTCGCTTCCTGCGTGTTGAGAGTGAGCAGAGTTCCTTTGGCGTGAATCACCCGATCGCCGATCTTCACTTCCTTTTCCTTGTTCATGAACGCTTCGCCGATGTCCGGGTTGTGTCCGTTCTTTAGGGCGGAGCCCCGGATCAATGCGGACCAGTAGGAAATGGTCTTCTCGCGCGCGGTCAGAGGAAGGTCTTCGCCGGTTGGTAAGATCGGCGCGGCCGCGCCAATAGCGCTGACCGGCGCCATATAAATATGCTGGGTAGCCAGGGCAACGAGAGCGCCGGCCGATCCGGCGTTCGAATTAATAAACGTGTAGGTGGGAATGGTGGCGTGATTAAGCGCGCTCGTGATTTCTTCCGCGCTATCGAGCCGGCCGCCGTAAGTGTTCATTTCGAAAATGATCGCACTTGCACCGCTGGTTTCGGCGGTCTTGAGGGCGCGACGCAAAAAAGCGAGAAGCGAAGGCGAAATTTCACCGCTAATTGGCGCGACGACCACGTCGCCTTTATGGATGACTTCCCGGGCTTGCCCCATTTCCAGCGCAGACAAGACCGCGATCAAAACGAGGATCGATAATTTCTTCATTGTTTGGAAAGCGCCCCGACGCTGAGTAAATTTGGCATCGCTTCAGAAAGCAAACGAGCGAAAAATAAAAGCGAGTGATTCCATCAGAAACCATAGAGCAGATCGCGGCCGCCAACGACATCGTCGAGGTGATCGGCTCGTATTTTCCGCTGAAACGGGCCGGCGCAAATTTTAAGGCGCTTTGTCCCTTTCATCAGGAGAAAACGCCGTCGTTTCACGTCAATTCGCAGCGTCAGACATTTCATTGCTTTGGCTGCGGCGTCGGGGGAAGCGTTTTCCGGTTCGTGATGGAATACGAGCACCTCGATTTTCCATCGGCCGTGCGAAAATTGGCGGCCCGTGTTGGCGTTCCGATTGTCGAAGAACGCGCGGCCGCGGACGAAGATCGACAACATGAAGCGCGCCGCACGCTGCTCAAACTCCATGCCGAGGCCGCCGAATGGTTCCAGGAAAATCTCTTGAAGAAGCCGTTCGCGGAAGCGGCCCGCGACTACTTGAAAAATCGTGGAATCGACAAACAGATCGCAAAAAATTGGCAGCTCGGTTTTGCCCCGGACAGTTGGGACGCGTTTTTGAAATGGGCGCTCGAGCACGGTTACTCGCGGAGTCAGCTCTTGCAAAGTGGACTGGTCAAGCCGCGCGATGAAGAACGGCCCGGCAATGAAGTCTACGATCGGTTCCGCGGGCGCATTATATTTCCGATCTGTAACGACGTCGGAGAGGTGATTGCCTTCAGCGGCCGGTTGCTCGAGTCCGATCCGCGGGTGGCGAAATATTTGAACTCACCGGAAACGCCGCTCTTTCAAAAAGGGCGCGTGCTTTTTGGACTCCATAAAACCAAACGGGCGCTGATTGAAGCAAACTGCGCGATCGTGTGCGAAGGCCAGCTCGATTTGATCTCTCTGTTTGAAGCCGGCATCAAAAATGTGGTCGCGCCGCAAGGCACCGCCTTTACCGAGCATCAGGCTCGAATTCTGAAGCGCTTTGTTGCCGAGGTCGTTCTTTGTTTCGATGCTGACCAAGCCGGACGAAAAGCGGCGGAACATTCACTCGACGCACTCCTTCAACATGATCTGATCGTCCGGGTAGCAGATATGCCACCGGGCGAGGATCCTGATTCGCTCATTCGACGGAATGGAAAAGAAGAATTTGAAAAGCGCGTAACATCTGCGCGCGACTTTTTCGATTACTGGATCGATCGCGAAGCCGCAGTTGTCGATCTAAGCTCGCTTGGGGCAAAAATGCAGCTGGCCCGGAAGCTCGCCGAAACTGTTTCGCAGGTGCGTGATCCGCTCATGCGCGGCCAGGTCTTGAACAAGATGAGTGCGCGTCTCAGCGTTCCAGCTTCTGAGTTCGAAAAACTTATGACTAGGCCAAGGTCTGAACGCAGCGCCGAATCCGCTCCGGCTCGATCCGCAGCTGCGATGCCTCCGCGGCATGATGTTGCCGTCCTTTGTCTTCTCGCTTTACGTGACGAAGCAGCTCGCAAATTTCTTCTCGAACAAAACTGGCGTGAAGTCTTACCCCAAATATCCGGCACGGAATTGCTCGCCCGGATTCTGGAGAGCGAATTGCGTCTGGACGATCCCGTTTCTCTCAATTCCTTCATGTCCCAATTGACGGCGGAAGAGGAGGGCCTGGTTTCTGCTTGGCTGTTGCAAAAGATGCCGGCAAACGCAATAGAAGTGGCTGAGAGCTGGTGGAAAGGCCTAATTCAAGCGACCTTACGCCGACAGCTTGAGATTGCCGAAACGCGAATGCGGCTTCCCCAATTGACCACGGGCGAGGTCGTTAATTTACAGAAAGAAATTGTTGACCTGCGGGAGCAACTCCACCAGATTTCCCGGCTTTCGTCTGTTCCCGAGCCCGACCGATGATTGTCGATCTATGGGAACGCTGATCGAAGGCCGCAACTCTTAACCCACAGTCTTGGCCAGGCATTCGAAAGCAAGGAAGAGCCTCCGCCGATCATCGGCGAAGCGGCCGAAATTTAAGCGGGCGCGCCGGCGAGGAACATCGAAAATCTCGACTCCCCAGTTGAAAGACAAAGCGAGGATCGCAGCATTCAAGTCGAAGCGGATCACATCATTGGTCCGCGCGCGAAGAAATGGAGCTGACGTATTACTCAAAACGAAAACGGAAACTGACGCGGCGAATGAAATTCAAGTCCGTCTTCGCGAGCTAATCAAACTGGCCAAGGAGCAGGGTTATCTCACGTTCGATGACCTGAACGAGGCGCTTCCAGATGGAATAACAGACGCGAACGAGCTCGACGCCATTCTTACCCGGCTCCGTCGAATGGAAATCGACGTCATCGAGGCATCCGACGTCGATCGACATAAAGAAGTAAAAAAAGATCTCGACGAGGAGGAGGAAGAAAAACCCGAGACAAAGCTGGATATTCTCGATGATCCGGTCCGGATGTATCTCAAACAGATGGGTCAGGTGCCGCTTCTGACGCGTGAGCAGGAAGTGGAAATATCCAAGCGAATCGAGGAAGCGGAAAATATGGTGCAAAAGCACATCAACCGTTTCGGCTTCACCGCGCGCGCCCATCTCGATCTTGCCCAAAAACTGACTGAAGGCCGGGAGCGATTCGACCGTGTCATTCTCGACAAGAAAATCGAGAGCCGGGAGCGATACATGAAAATCCTGCCGCGATTGTGCAAGCAGGTCGAAAAATTAGGCGACACCATTACCCAGAATTACGCGAAGCTGTCGAGCAATTCATCCAAAAAGGACACCAAGGGATTGAAAGCGTTTCAGCGAACGCTCGCTTCTCTGCAGCGGCTTTATCCCAAATTTTATTTCAAGCAAAAGGTGACTGAAGAATTCGTTCACCTGGCGGACGAGCATTATCGGACGCTCCTGATTGTTCAGACGGAAATGGCAAAACATCGCCGCTCCTCTGGAGTGCGCTCACCGGTCGGGATCAAATCGCGCGAGCTGGAGAAATCCGTCTGGCTTTCTCTTGATGAGTACGCGGAGCAATATCAATCTCTGAAAAGCTGGCTGCGGAAAGCGTTACGAGCCAAGACCGAAATGGTCGAGGCCAATCTACGGCTCGTGATTTCGATTGCTAAAAAATACACCAACCGCGGCTTGTCCTTCCTGGATTTGATCCAGGAAGGCAACATGGGCTTGATGAAAGCGGTGGAGAAATTCGAATATCGACGCGGCTATAAATTTTCCACCTACGCTACTTGGTGGATTCGCCAGGCCATTACCCGCTCGATCGCCGATCAGGCGCGCACGATCCGCATCCCCGTGCACATGATCGAGACGATCAACAAATTGATGCGGGTGCAAAAGCAATTGGTCCAGGAATATGGCCGGGAGCCGACGCCGGAGGAAGTGGCCGAGGAAATTTTGCTGCCGGTGGACCGAGTGCGGGCGGTTTTGAAGATGGCGCAGCAGCCGATCTCGCTTCAGTCGCCTGTCGGTGAAAGCGAAGAGACAAATTTCGGCGATTTCATCGAAGACAAGGGCGCTGAAAACCCGTGCGACATGACCGCAATCGTGTTGCTGAAGGAAAAAATCAAGGATGTGCTCGAGACGCTGACTGAGCGCGAACGCCAGGTTCTGGAGCAGCGCTTCGGTTTGGTCGACGGATACAGTCGGACGTTAGAAGAAGTCGGCCGCCAATTTCGAGTGACCCGCGAGCGTATTCGCCAGATCGAGGCGAAAGCATTGCGGAAGATGCGACACCCGACCCGTATTCGTCAGCTGGAAGGATTTTTGGAAGCACCTGAAGTGTAAGACATTGTCGGACGCACACCGGCCGCAACTTTCGGGAATCGATTTTGTTCAATTCGCGAAGGAAATGAAACGCGAAGACGACCAACAACTATGGGATCTCCTGGGCCAGGCTAAGCCAAGGCAGCTTTCGCCTTTTTTCGCACGCAACGTCGTTCGGAGAATTCGGGAGCGCTCGGCCCGCTTCGAATGGCTCCGCGGTTGGCTTAGTCCGCGGAGGCTCGTTCCAGTGACGGGAGTGGCGATCGCGGTGATAGCGACAATCCTGACCGTCCATCAGCCCGCCGGCCGTAATCCGGCCGACCGTCCGCCGGATGTGATCGTGAGGATCGATCCGCAGGATTATGACGTTGTCGCCGATCTGGACGAATTGTTGGCCACAGACGAGACCAGCTTGTGGGACGACGATACGCAAACATTGTAGGCGCAATCGCGACCGGCGCGATTTTGATCATCGGCTCCGAATCGATCCAAGCGCAGCCGCAAGGAGGGGGGCAACGTCCGAATGTTCGGAGAATGCCTCCGCCACGACATGCTCCAAATTTGAACAATCCACGCGATCGATGGATCGCGATGCCACCGGAAGATCGAAAAATATTCCAAAAGAACGCGGAGCGTTGGATGAAAATGGGTCCGGAGGAGCGAAAAGTATTGCGCGAACGGGAACAAGCTTACCGCGCGCGGGTAAAACTGGAAGTGGACGCGGCCTTGCGTGATTCCGGCTTGCGCCTCGAGGGTGAAAAACGGGAACAGTTTGAGCAACGTTATCTGCAGGAGAGGCGTCGCATTGAGCACGAATTGCGGCAGGAAACCGAAGCGAAGCGTCAACAGCAGTTGCCGGTGCTACAGGAACGCTTAAAGAAGGAATTTCAAGAGCCCCCGTCAATTACATCGCCATCCGCGCCGGCTGCTTCAACGTCGCCAAAAAAATAAGCTGGCGGGATATTGAACCCGCCAGCCTCGAAAATCTTCTGCCTGCCTTAGTTTAGTACCAGCGCCGGTAATAATGGTGTCGATGGTGGCGCGAATAGTAGACGCGGTGACCATGGTACCAATAAAACGACGGCCCACCATAGTAGTACGGCCTGTAGTACCCGTAGTACGGATAAGGGTAGCCGTAGCCGTAGTAAGGATATCCGTATCCATATCCGTATCCCGGATATCCGACTCCGATACCAATCGCGATACCGGCATTAGAACTCGGGGCTGTAGCGAATGCGAATCCACCCGCCACGAGCGCGATTAAAAGAAGCTTTTTCATGTTTTATGTTACCTCCCAAACTTCAGTTATTGAACCTGAAGTAGACGTAAAAGTTTCGTAATTTGTTCACCCTCTCTCGCCGCGATCGTATTTCGGGTAACCCGTCACGCAAATATCGGTTCCGATTTTTTCAAAGCTTACCCGCTCGAGGCGCGCGCCATCGTGGGTGCGATGTGCGCCGCGCCCGCCAAAGGCCACGATTGGCCCTCCGGTCAAGATCGGAGCCACATAAATTTGCACCTTATCAATCAACCGCTCGTCTAACGCGTGACCGAGGAGGTCTCCGCCACCTTCGATCATCACACTGGTTATCTTTTTCTGTCCCAGTTCGGCCAGAACCACACCGAGAGGCATTTTACAATAAACAAAACTATTTTTAGCGAAGCGATCCGTGAACAAACGAGCGTTCTGCGGGAGTTTTCCTGAACGAGTCATCACCACGCGCATCGGTTGGGGGACTTGGCCCCGACCCCGCACGGTTAAACGTGGATTATCGATCCGCAGCGTTTCGGCGCCGATCAAAATCGCGTCCGTTTGCCCGCGCAGCGTCTGCGTGTGCCGGCGCGCAGTCGCGCTTGTGATCCAGCGCGGTTCCCCTTCAGGGCGGGTCAAACGCCCGTCCAAACTCATTCCGCATTTCGCAATCACGAACGGAATTCCGGTCGCGATCCATTTATTAAATGATTCGTTCAATGCGGCACATTCTTCCGCGAGCACGCCCGCTCTCACTTTTATTCCGGCGTCACCCAAGATTTGGAGTCCGCGGCCGCGATGACGCGGGTTCGGATCGGTCGCGCCAATCACGACAGATTTTACACCGGCCCGGAGAATCTGATTGGTGCACGCGCTGGTGCGACCGGTCGTTGAACACGGCTCCAGCGTGACATAGAGGGTGGCGTTTTTCGGGATCTTGCGCCGAAAGCTTCGGAGACACTCAATTTCGGCATGAGGGGATCCGGCCCGGCGATGGTGGCCGCGCGCAACTATTCGGTTTCCAACAACCAAAACAGCGCCGACCGCGGGATTCGGGCTCGTTTGCCCGATGGACTTTCGCGCTTCAGCTAGCGCGCTGCGCATGAACCGTTCATGCTTCTTCTCTGACGTCATGCGACGAATATTCGGCGGGGCCTGGTTTGAGCAACTGCTTTCCAGAGGGCATCGGCGCGCGCGCTAGCTTTTCTGCTTGGCGAATCTGTCGCGGCGGACTTACTTAGAGTGATCCCCCAAAAATATGGCCACGAAAACCGAAGAGAAAACTGGCGCAGACAAACTAACCGCCGCGCGAAACAAGAACCTCGACCTCGCTATCCAGCAAATAGCGAAGGATTACGGTGAAGGCGCGATCATGCGCCTGGGCGCCGAAAAGATCGTCGATATCGATGTAATTCCGACCGGCAACATTTTGATTGATCGCGCGCTGGGCGTAGGCGGATTTCCGCGCGGTCGGGTGGTTGAAGTTTTCGGACCGGAATCTTCCGGCAAGACAACGCTCACCCTCACCGTGATAGCACAAGCGCAGAAGCGCGGCGGTCTGGCCGCATTCATCGACGTTGAGCACGCGCTCGACCCTCAGTACGCCAAAACACTCGGTGTGAATCTGGATGACTTGCTTGTTTCGCAGCCCAGTTCCGGCGAAGAAGCGCTGCGCATTTGCGAAACGTTGATTCGCTCGAATTCGCTCGACGTCATCGTGGTCGATTCGGTTGCAGCGCTGGTGACGCGGGCCGAACTGGAAGGCGAGATCGGCGATACCACGGTCGGCGCGCAGGCACGGCTCATGAGCGCGGCGTTGCGCAAATTAACCTCGCTCATTTCAAAAGCGCGCACTACCTGCATTTTTACAAACCAGATCCGGGAGAAAATCGGCGTCATGTTCGGCAATCCGGAGACAACCCCGGGCGGAAGAGCGCTGAAATTTTACGCCAGCGTGCGGATCGACATTCGCCGGATCGGCGCTATCAAACAGACGGACGGGAGCGTCATGGGCAATCGCACGCGCATTAAGGTCGTGAAGAATAAGGTCGCGCCGCCGTTCACCGAAGCTGAGTTCGACATCATGTACAACGAAGGCATCTCTACCACTGGCTCTCTGCTCGATCTCGCTCTCGAAAAACAGATCATCGAAAAGCGCGGCTCATGGTTGAATTACAAGGGCACGCAACTGGCGCAGGGACGCGATGCGGCCAAGGACGTATTGAAAGGCGACCGGAAGCTTTACGAGGAGATAGAAGCCGCGGTAAAGGCCAAGCTGAACGAGGACAAAGAATAGAACGCGCTCGTATGATCGACATGTTCTCGCAAATCTTTCGCTTCCGAGTCGTCGCCCTCATTTCTCTTTGCGGGGCGATGGTTTCGATCGCAGCCACCAAAAATGAACCAGGACCGCGTTTAATGCCCGGACTGGGCGACGTTCATCATCCGGTTTCGACCAAAAACCGCGAGGCGCAGCAGTTCTTCGATCAAGGACTAAAACTCGTCTATGGTTTTAATCACGACGAAGCGCGCCGATCCTTTCAACGCGCGGCCGAGTTCGATCCGAAACTTGCGATGGCATGGTGGGGCGTGGCCCTGACGCTCGGACCAAATTACAATCTGCCGGTCGATCTCGAACGCGAGAAAGCTGGTTACGACGCGGTCCAGCGCGCGGTTTCGTTGCAGGACAATGCGTCCGAACCGGAGCGCGCCTACATCAATGCGCTGACCGTTCGTTATTCAAACGATCCGCATGTCGATCTTCATGCGCTTGATCGCGCCTACAAAGAGGCGATGGGTAAACTGGCAGCACGTTATCCGGATGATTTGGATGCCGTGACTCTTTACGCTGAGAGCACGATGAATCTCAATCCGTGGCGCCTTTGGTCGGCGGACGGAAAACCGGCCGAAGGAACTGACGAAATCGTTGCGACGCTTGAATCAGTCCTAAAACGCGATCCGAATCACCTCGGTGCCAATCATTATTACATTCACGCGG
>QHOI01000181.1 GCA_003218705.1 Verrucomicrobiota bacterium
GTCCTCGCGCATGATCAGGAAAGTTTCCCCGTCGATTTTGATTTCGGTGCCGCCGTATTTCGAAATGAGGACCTTGTCCCCTTTCTTCACGGTGAAATCCACCTTCTTGCCCTCTTCGTTCACCTTACCGGTGCCGAGAGCGACCACTTTGCCTTCCTGCGGTTTTTCCTTCGCAGTATCGGGAATGATGATCCCGCCTTTTTTTGTTTCCTGCTCTTCGAGCGGCTGCACCAGCACCCGGTCTCCGAGCGGTTTTACGTTCACTCCTGCCATAAGTTAATTAGCTCCTAGTTAGTTTTTGTTTTTGGGTTGAGCCGGCGACTGTCGATGTTGCAACAGCCGCCGGCAAATTGTTTCGGTTACTTCTTCTTGTCTTCGTCGACGACTTCGAACTCAGCATCGACAACGTCGCCGTCACGTCGCGCGCCTTCGCCTTGCGGTTGAGCACCGGGACGTGATTGCGTCTCGGGGCCAGGTTGCGGACCGGCTTGTGCACCTGCACCTTGGCCCGCGGAAGCTTGTTTGTAAAGCTCAGCGCTAATGTCCTGGAACTTGCTCTGGAGGTCGTCGTAAGCGCGCTTGATCGCGTCGGTGTCGTTCTTGTTGATCGCTTCGCGCACCGCGGCGATCGCGTCCTCGACCGGTTTGCGTTTCTCGGCCGGAACCTTATCGCCCAGTTCTTTCAATTGTTTCTCGGATTGATACGCGAGGGTGTCGGCGTTGTTCTTGATCTCGATCGCTTCCTTCGCCTTTTTGTCCTCTTCGGCGTGCGCCTCCGCTTCCTGCTGCATCTTTTGGACTTCGTCCTTGCTCAAGCCGCTCGAACCGGTGATGGAGATTTTCTGCTCCTTGCCGGTGCCGAGATCTTTGGCCGAAACGTGAAGAATGCCGTTGGCGTCGATGTCGAATGTCACTTCGATTTGCGGAACACCGCGCGGGGCCGGCGGAATTCCATCAAGATGGAATGTGCCCAGATTTTTGTTGTCCCGTGAAAGCGGGCGCTCGCCTTGTAACACTTTAATTTCCACGCCCGGTTGGTTGTCGCTGTAAGTCGAAAAGATTTGCGACTTGCGAGTCGGAATCGTGGTGTTGCGCGGAATCATCGGCGTAGCCACGCCACCCGCGGTTTCAATCGCGAGGGTCAACGGCGTCACGTCGAGCAAGAGCACGTCTTTGACGTCGCCACGGAGCACGCCGCCTTGAATGGCCGCACCCACCGCAACGACTTCGTCCGGATTCACGCCTTTGTGCGGTTCTTTGCCAACCAGACCGCGCGCCGTCTCCACAACTTTCGGCATCCGGGTCATACCGCCGACCAGCACGAGCTCGTTCACATCGCGCTCGGAGATTTTCGCGTCCTTCAAGCACGCTTTGACCGGCGGAATCGTCCGCTGAATCAAATCGTCGGTGAGCTGCTCGAGTTTCGAGCGGGTCAATTTCTTCTGAATGTGTTTCGGACCGCTCGCGTCCGCCGTGATGAACGGCAGATTGATTTCGTATTCCTGCGAGCTTGAAAGCGCGATCTTGGCTTTCTCGGCTTCCTCCTTGATCCGCTGGATCGCGTCCGGCTGTTTGGTCAAATCGATGCCGCTGTCCTTTTTGAATTCGGCCACGATCCAATCCATGACCTTCGCGTCCCAATCGTCACCGCCCAGGTGAGTATCGCCGTTGGTCGCTTTCACTTCGAAAACGCCATCGCCGATTTCGAGAACCGAAATGTCGAACGTGCCGCCGCCCAAATCGTAAACTGCGATCTTCTCGTCCTTCTTCTTGTCCAGACCGTAAGCGAGCGACGCCGCGGTCGGCTCGTTGATGATTCGCAAAACTTCAAGGCCCGCGATTTTGCCCGCGTCTTTAGTCGCGTTGCGTTGCGAATCGTTGAAATACGCGGGCACGGTGATGACCGCCTGCGTAATTTTCTCGCCGAGCTTTGCTTCCGCGTCGGCTTTTAACTTCGACAAAATCATCGCCGAAATTTCCGGCGGCGAAAAAGTCTTGCGCTCGCCGGCGACTTCCACCTGAACGTGCGCGTCGCCATTCGCTGCCTTCACGATTTTGTAAGGCACGCGATGCTCTTCTTCGTGCACCTCATCGAACTTGCGGCCCATGAAACGTTTGATTGAGAAAACCGTGTTCTGCGGATTCGTCACCGCCTGACGCTTCGCGGCCTGGCCGACCAGCCGCTCGCCACTTTTGGTAAAGGCGACGACCGAGGGCGTCGTGCGCGCACCTTCTGAATTTTCCAAAACTACCGGGTCGCCACCTTCCATCACGGCCATGCAGGAATTGGTGGTGCCCAAATCGATACCTAAAACTTTAGCCATAAATAAATTTCCTTTCGGGTCGAAAGAGACTTCGACCTGCCGGCTCCTTTAGCACGCACTAAGCCACGGTCGTGCGTAATTACGTAAGTTCCTTTTAATCAATAAGTAACGTGAAATGAGCATCCGTCCTCAACCCTTCAATTCGAGACAGGCAGTCACACTTCGGAGCCTTGAAGA
>QHOI01000143.1 GCA_003218705.1 Verrucomicrobiota bacterium
TGCTTTCATTCCAGTCTGGCAGCGTTATGGGGTTAGCTTCCTTACGTTCTACGGAAATCACGTTCGCCCTAGTTGGCCTATGATTTTGACGCGATCAACAGTGGAACTTTGGGGTGCCCTTGGCTTGCTCGCACTTGGCATCGCTGCGGCTGGAGCATGGTTGACCCGCAAACAACCTCACCTAACGAACTGGCGAGTAGTCGCTTCGCTGCTCTTGATGGTTGCAATCTATATCGCCGCCTATTTACGGCTTCCTGACCAAGCCGGTTATCTCTTGCCGATTGTACCCGCTATTCTTTTACTGGTTTATTTATTTACTCCGCGTCGCTTTTTACAAACCGCTCTGTGCTGTTTGCTTATTACCCCTTTCATCGAGCTTACGGCGGTGGGCCTGCGTCCCGGCGCAATTTTGGCTGATCATCAGCAGCGGCTCCAAAACTTAGCCAACATTCGCGCAATCTTGAATATCGCTGAAAACGCACCGGGGAGTAATGTCTTTGTGGTCGGCGCTTCGGAGCCCCAGATAGCGGTGCTCGCACCGCACTTGCAGAGAGGTCGAAATCACTACGTGGATATCATGACCGCTTCCGAAGCCAAAGCCGCTGTGGAGAATGGGCAATCACTCTATTATTTGCCGACGATGCGCCGATTCAATTATAGCGTCAACGGCGTCGATCTCGCGAAGTACGGGGCTCGTGACATGCGGTCCTTGCTCAACCCATTCAAAATCGCTCCCCAGATTGAACCCTGACCCAGAGCGGCCATCTCCCTGACGATCCGTGCTGCCGCCGAAGCGACTTGTCTCGATCACTGGCAATCGACAGCTGTATAGGCGAGATATGGGGCCGTGCGCATTTACCGCGATAAAGATGTCAATCTTGTCTGGCTAAAAGGAAAGACCTGCGCCGTGATCGGCTTTGGCGCACAGGGACGCGCCCATGCACTCAACTTGCGCGATAGCGGGATCAAAGTCGTTGTTGGCCTTTACCGCGGAAGTAGATCGCGCGCTCGTGCGAGACGAAATCGCCTCAAAGTTTTCGAGACGGCTGAAGCGGTGCGCCGGGGGGACGTCGTTTTTCTCGCGCTGCCGGATACAGAGATGCGCGCCGTTTACAAAAAGGAGATTGCTCCGAATCTCCGAGCGGGCCAGACCCTTCTCTTCGCTCACGGATTCGCGATTTATTATCGAACGATCGTTCCGCGAAAAGACGTCGATGTTGTGATGGTCGCCCCGAAGGGGCTCGGGCCAATGGTTCGCAGCGAATTCGTTAACGCTCGCGGAGTACCTGGATTGATCGCCGTTCACCAAAACCCGAGTGGCCGTGCCAAGCGGACGGCGCTGGCCTGGGCAAAGGCGATCGGTTGCACTCGCGCCGGCGTGATCGAGACAACCTTTCGTGATGAAACCGAAACTGATTTGTTTGGCGAACAAGCTGTGCTTTGTGGTGGAACCAGCGCACTCGTTCGCAGCGGCTTCGATACGCTGGTGGACGCGGGTTATCCGCCTGAGCTGGCCTATTTCGAATGTCTGCATGAGCTCAAATTTATTGTCGATCTCATCCATGAAGCCGGAATGACCGGAATGCGTGCACTGATTTCGGATACCGCCAAGTGGGGTGAATTGACGGTCGGTCCGCGAATCATCGGCGCCCGAGTTCAGAAGGAGATGCGAGCGGTTTTACGCGATATCCGTTCGGGAAAGTTTGCGCGCGAATTCATCCACGAAATGAGGACAGGAAAAAAACAGTATCAAAAACTGCGCAAAGCTGCGGACAGCCATCGCATCGAAAAAGTAGGGCGCGACCTGCGTGCGCTTATGACTTGGAAATAATCCAGCGCGCCGGCGTGAGGGCGCCGGAAACGAATTCGAGCGAAAGTTACTTCGCTAAAATCAATCGTTCGTCGCCGAGTGGCCGCCAATGCGGTCGAGCTGATACGGTGTGGTCGGGATCACGCTGAGCCTGTCACAGGGTTGGCGAACGGCCGAACCTGTGATTAAAGCGACGCACCTCTTACTTTTCAGAACAGCTTGCTGTTTTGAGGTTGCGACGCTTTTGCTCGGAGCAGCAAAAGCCGATGCGCAAAACGCGACTGAAATCGCGACCATTGCGCATCGAACCGACCAACCGCACAAGCCAAATGGCTTTGTTACAGTTGTCATGTGAATATGGTCCGCCTTTCTGGGCTTAAAGGCAAGGACAAACAAGCGACGATTCGGGCTATCACTGCCTCAAAAAGTGTTCAAGGCGAAGCCGATCCAGTCGTTCCCGAGCTTCATCCGAACGCGTTCCACCCGCGGCCGCGAGTTTTTCGTAAACGGCGGCCGCCGATTCCCATTTCGCGTCCGCTTCTAACAACTGACCCGCGTTAAAGCCCGCTTTGTAAAACCAAAAAAATTCGTGTGGTCGGTCCGGCCGCATGCCTTCGTCGAGGACAGTGTAAAAACTGGCGAGCGCGGCGCCGCGATCGGCTTTCTTTTCCAAACAAAGACCCTTTTTAAAGAGCGCCTGGTTCCGCCAATGCGGCGGCGCGTCTTTATCCGATGCCAGTTTGTCGTAAGCTTCAATCGCGCGCAGATAGTTTTGCGGGTCGGTCGCGGCTATTTCAAAAAATATGTCGCCCTTTCCGCAAATCGCTTCGCGTTTTTCGGCGGGGCGAGCTGCACCGTTTAGAACTTCATCATAGAGGACGAGGGCGTCCTGCGACTTGCCCAGTTTTCGCTCAATCACCGCTTGCTCGTTGCGCGCGGCCCATTTCAATTCGCCATTGAGCTGGACAACACGATCGAACAGGACGATGGCGCGGTCGAGCGATTGACCGGCCATGCTTGCCATCGCCGACTCGCCGGCAAAGAACAGCGCTCTCTCGAAGAACGGTCCCGCAGAATTTTGCTCGGCCAACAATTCGAACTGCGTCTCCGCGTTCGCAAAATCCTCCGCGCGGTAATACATCTCGCCCAGCTTCATTCGCACCGACGCAACCAAACTGGAGGATTCGTGCTCCTGGATAAATTTTTTCGCCAGAGCGATCACCTTGGTTTCGCCTCCGGACGTCGTATCCTCCAGCCAAATCGTGAGATAATCGGCGCGTTCCTGTGCGGTCGGGGTCGGTTTTGATTCGGCGGCGCGGGCGAGGTCCTTGCGCGCTTCATCGAGTCGCGGTGGAGTTGCATGAAATGCCAATTCCGCCAGTGCTACCCACGCTTCCGATCCTCGTTCCGCCTCCGGAAACTCGCGCAGAAAATTGCGCAGCGAATCGGTTGCCCGTGGGTCACCCTTGGCTGCTTCCATCAGACCTGCCTCCAATCGCAAATCAGCGCGGGACTTTTCGTCCTTTGTTTTCTTTCCAAATTCTTCGGCGTCGGCCATGAAGCGCGCCTCATCGCCCTTTTGGAGCCAGCTGAGCGCTGCATTAAACATTGCCAGCGACGCCAGGCTTGAATCGGAATGTGCGATTTGCTCAAAGCTGGCGGTCGCGTCTTCGAAATGTTTTGCGCGATACTGAATCTGGGCCGCGAGCAAGTTTACGCGCTCGAGAACGGTCGGGTCGGGACGTAATGTGCGGGCTTCATTCAATAGGGCGAGCGCCTCATCGAAATGCCGTTCCTCCAGTTCCAATTGCGCAAATTCCAAAAAGGCCGGAGCGAGGACCGGCAATTGCGGATGAGTGCGCCGCAGCGCACTGAAATGTTCCAGCGCGCGGTCGCGTCGCCCAAGTCGAAGGTCGAACCGCGCCAGATACCATTGGGCAAAGGCGCGGCGCGGCTCGGCCTGGTCCCTCGCCCAGCGATCAAGTTCAGTGCGCGACGGTTTTCGTTCGCTTCGATAAAGCTCGTCCAGTTTCGCGAAAACGCGCGCCAAATCTCCATCCGAGGGCCGATGGTCGATAAAATTTTCCAATGCATCGTCGCCGGATTCCGGCGTTTTCAATTGAAGATGCGCATCGGCGAGCGCGAAAAGGGCAGCGGTAAGCGTTTCGTGGGTTACGCCTTCGGGATTTTTTAGGACCGACTCGAAAGCAGCGATCGCCCGATCGGGACGGTGCAGGGCCACCTCAAGGCGACCGCGGAGAAAGTGTCGCTCCCTTTTTTCGAACGCTGTAGTCGGTTGCACTTTTTCGAGCAAGCGCCGCGCTTCGACGGCGTCAGATTTGTCCAGGTAAAGCTCGGCCGCGCGCAACTGCGCTCGGACAGTCCATTTTGGATCGTGAAACAATTCGGAGAAGCTTTGGAGGGCTTCGTCAGTTCGACCCAACGCGCGGAGCATTTCCGCAGCTCCCAAAAGGACGTCGCTCCCGAGGTTCGAATTTCGATCGGCGGCAATTTGTCGATAGAGCGCCAACGCTTCTGCTTCGCGATGGGAACCGGCAAGCAATTGCGCCCGCCAAAAATTCGCCGAAGGACTTTGGCGCAATCGCGGGTCCGCCAACAGTTTGAAAGCATCTGCCGTCTGATTGGCTGCGACCATCGCCTCAAGCAACTTTTCCGCGACTGCACGCCAGTCTGATTCCGCCAGATTCTGCTTCAGCAGCCCCTCTAAGCGAACGACTGAGACTTCCGGCACGCCTTCGGCGAGCGGCCGCGCGGCTTCCGCGAGTTGGCCGGAAATATCGGCGCGAGCAAGCGACGCAACCGCGATGAGTCCGATCAGACCTATATCCCTTATTCGTCTCATCTTTTCTCCAAAAGCGGCCGGAGATATTTGCCGGTGTGACTCTGGGCAATATCGACAATCTCTTCAGGCTCGCCCGCGCCCACCAGTTCGCCGCCTTTCTCGCCGCCTTCCGGACCAAGATCGATGATCCAGTCCGCGCACTTAATCATCTCGAGATTGTGTTCGATGACGATGACGGTATTGCCGGCATCGCGCAGTTTCATTAGCACTTGGAGCAGTTTTTCGATGTCGGCAAAATGCAATCCGGTTGTTGGTTCGTCGAGAATGTAGACGGTGCGGCCAGTCGCCTTTTTCGCGAGCTCGGTCGCGAGCTTGACCCGTTGGGCTTCGCCGCCAGAGAGCGTGGTGCCAGCCTGGCCGAGCCGCAGGTAGCCCAGACCGACATCGAGGAGCGCGTTTAATTTGTCCGAAATGCTCGGCACATTTCGAAAAAATCGCGCCGCCTCATCCACGGTCAGGTCGAGCACGTCGGCGATGTTTTTTCCCTTATAAGTAATTTCGAGTGTTTCGCGATTGTATCGTCGGCCGTGGCAGACTTCGCACTGGACATAAACATCCGGCAAAAAATGCATCTCGATCTTGATCAGGCCACCGCCTTCGCAGTTCTCGCAGCGCCCGCCCTTGACATTAAAACTGAAACGACCGGCCCCATAGCCGCGCACACGCGCGGCTGGTAATTGCGCGAACAACTCGCGAATCGGAGCAAAGGCACCGGTATAGGTCACCGGATTGGAGCGAGGCGTGCGCCCAATCGCGCTTTGGTCAATCACGATCGCCTTATCAATTTGTTCGACGCCGCGCAACGCGCGATAAGCCCCTGGTTTTTCCTTCGAATTATAAAACCGTCGAAACAGTGCGCGGCGCAAAATGTCGTCCACCAACGTGGACTTGCCGCTTCCGGAAACGCCGGTTACGCACGTGAAACAACCGAGCGGAAACGCCACTTCGATGTTTTTCAGATTGTTTTCGGTCGCGCCTTCCAGAATCAGCCAGCCTTCTTCGCTTTTCGTGAGTCGATTCCGAGGAAAGCGTGCTGGCGTGCGATGTTTTGGAACCGGAATGCGCAAACGGCCTGAAAGGTAGTCAGCGGTCAGCGAATTTTTGGCGTGCAAAATCTCTTCTAGTTTTCCTTGCGCCACAATTTCGCCGCCGCGCGGTCCGGCCCCCGGTCCAAGATCGACAATGTGATCGGCCGCCCGAATTGTTTCTTCATCGTGCTCGACCACGATGACGGAATTACCGAGATCGCGCAGCCGTCGGAGCGTGCCGAGTAGCCTTGCGTTGTCGCGTTGATGCAGTCCGATGCTTGGCTCGTCCAAAACATAGAGGACGCCAGCCAAGCCGGAGCCGATCTGGGTAGCGAGTCGAATTCGCTGCGCTTCGCCGCCGCTGAGTGTGCCACTTTCGCGATCGAGCGTGAGATAACCGAGCCCCACTTCAACCAGGAATTGCAAGCGCGATTGAATTTCGCGCACGACGTCGGCGACGACTTTCTTCTGCGCCGCCGTTAACTCGAGATTATGAATGTAGCGCGCAGCCGCCTTAGTCGTTTGTTCGCTGAATCTGTGAATGTTGAGCTCGCGTCCTTGTCGATCTTTGATTGTGACCGCGAGGATTTCCGGTTTTAGCCGGGCGCCGCCGCATGTCTTGCACGGTTCGCGCGTCATGAAAGCGCGAATCCGATTGCGGGTGAACTCGCTTTGGGTTTGCACGTAGAGCCGCTGCATCTGCGGCACCAGTCCTTCAAACGGCCGTTTCTTTTCACCGTTGCCGCCGAAATTCATTTCGATCGGCGTGCCATTAGTTCCGAAGTAAAGCGCGTCTTTAAATTCATCCGGCAAATCCGCGAACGGAACGTCTTCATTGATTTGGAAATGCTTCACCAGCGCGCCTTGCAGCTGACGATAGTAAGCCTGCATCCGCTTCGTCCCGCGCCGCCACGGCGTGATCGCGCCTTCGGCAATTGTCTTGGTCTCGTCTGAAATCATCAACTCGGGGTCAATCACGAGTTGCGTTCCTAAACCGTGACATGCTGGACAGGCACCGAGATGGCTGTTGAACGAGAAATGTTTCGGCGTCAGCTCGTCGAGGGAAAAATCCGAATCACCCGCGCTGTAGTTTGTTGAATAACGCACCTCCTCCCAATCTTCTGATTGGACGTTGGCCGTTGAACGTAGAGCATTGGGGATTTTCTTCTCTTTTAAGATCGACAATTTGTTCGCGCCCCATTTTAGCGCGGTTTCCACCGAATCGGTCAGTCGAATCCGAATTCCCTCGCGCACGATTAACCGGTCGACCACGGCTTCAATGGTGTGTCGCTCGTTTTTTTTCAACCGAACAGGCTCGGGTCGATCGAGTTCAACAATTTCACCATCGATGCGAGCGCGGACGAATCCCTCGCGTTTCAGCCTTTCAAATACGTCGCGGAATTCGCCGCTCTGATTTTGCACCAGCGGCGCGAGCACAATGATTTTGCTGTTCGGTTCGTAGGCGAGGATTTGATCGACAATCTGCTGCGGCGTTTGTCGATGGACCGGTTTGCCCGTGGTCGGATCGTGGGGCTGGCCGACCGCAGAAAAAAGAACCCGCAGATAATCATAAATCTCGGTCGTAGTCGCGATTGTTGATCTTGGATTGGCGCCGGCGCTCCGCTGCTCGATCGCGATGGCCGGCGAAAGGCCTTCGATGAAATCCACGTCCGGTTTTTCCATCTGATCGAGAAACTGTCGGGCGTAGGCGGAGAGGCTTTCGACGTAACGCCGTTGGCCTTCGGCGTAGAGTGTGTCGAAGGCGAGCGACGATTTCCCGGAACCGCTCAGACCGGTGACCACCACCAGCTTCTCCCGCGGAATTTCGACGTGGAGATTCTTCAAATTGTGCTGGCGCGCACCACTGATCTTGATAACTTGCGCAGGCATCGGGACGACAAATCTCGAACCTTTTAGTCAAGCACAGCCGCGCGTTTTCTCCAGCGAAAATCCCGATTTATGAATGAGACAAATCGCACCCTCTCGCCTGAGGAGTTGGTCCAATTGCAAAAAAAATTCAGCGAGATCAAGCATTCCATTAACAATGCACTCGCGGTGATGATGGCGCTGTCGGAAATGTCGCAGCGCCGGCCTGATTACGCCGAAAAACTTGCGACTACGGTGTTGAGCAAAGCGCCCCAAATCGTTTCCGGCCTTCAGGAATTTACCCAGCTTCTAAACGAAAAAGCCGGCGCGAAGCCTGCGGTCGCGGGCGAATCGAAGTAGCGCCTCAGTAACGTCTCGCGCGCATGGACGCGGTGTCGAGCAAACGAATTCTCATCGTCGAAGACGAAAACGACGTTGTCGATCTTCTCACGCTCAATCTGCGCAAAGCGGGTGGCTTTCTCATTTCTAAAGCCGGCGACGGCGCCACTGGACTGACGAAAGCGCGTGCGGAAAAGCCGGACTTCATCATTCTCGATTTGATGTTGCCGAAAATGCCCGGACTCGAGGTTTGCAAAATTCTAAAGAGTGAGGCAGCGACCCGCCACATTCCAATTTTGATGTTGACCGCGAGGGCAGAGGAGATCGACCGGGTCGTCGGTCTTGAATGCGGCGCGGACGATTACGTGACGAAACCATTCAGTCCCCGCGAAATTGTTTTGCGGATCAAGGCGATCTTGCGACGCGGCGCTACTGAAGAAGCAGACGATCGGCTCTCGGCTGGACCGATTACGATCGATCCAGCGCGGCACGAAGTACTGGTGAACGGCAAACGCGTCGAGCTCACCAGCCTCGAGTTCAAACTTCTGCGAACGTTGATGCAACGGCGCGGCCGGGTCCAGGAGCGCGATCGTCTGCTGAACGAAGTTTGGGGTTACGAAAGCGTGATCGATACCCGCACGGTCGACACCCACGTGCGTCGCTTGCGCGAGAAGCTTGGGAGAGCGGGAGAGGTCGTCGAAACGGTGCGCGGTTTTGGCTATCGGGTGCGCGAGAAGTAGCGGGACATGTTTTGGGTTCTACTTGGCGCGGTTGTAGGATCGACGATTGCCATCATGTACCTAGTCTGGCGCAAATGGATTGCGCCCTGGCGGCAGGTCGACCGGCTCGTTCGCCAAATCGGGCGAGGCGAGCGACCACAAACGTTCTTAGTCGAAGGCGCTAAAGAAGCGCAACGCGTGAGCGTCGCGTTGGAAGATATCTTCAGCCGGCAACGAGAACTTGACCGACAAGCCGGTGAACGCGCGGCTGGACAGAAAGCAATCTTTTCTGCGATGCAGGATGGTTTGCTCGCGGTTGACCGCGACCGGCGGATCGTGCTCGCGAATCTCGCGTTTCATGAATTGTTCGCGGTTGGCGAAGGCTCATTAGGCGCTCCACTTCTGGAAAGCGTGCGCGATCCGGCCCTCGAGCAAATCGTTGGAGACACGTTCCGAGAGCGAGCCCCGAGCCAGGGCGAGCTCATAATCGGGAGGCGCGAATTTCAAATGACTTCAGTCCCGATGGGAAACGATAACGGCGAGGTAACAGGCGCAGTTATTTTGTTTCACGACATCAGCGAATTGAAGCGGGCCGACCAGATCCGCCGCGATTTCGTTGCAAATGTCTCGCATGAGTTGCGCACACCGTTGTCGATCTTGCGCGGCTACATCGAAACGTTACTGGACGATCCCAAAATGCCGCGCACCGAGTGCGCTCGCATTCTTGAAATAATGGACCAACACTCGAAACGCCTCGGGTTATTGGCGAACGATCTGCTGACGCTCGCGCAACTGGAGTCAGGCAGGTCGAGCCTGCAATTAAGTGCGATCGATCTGGCGCAATTCTTTAGTGGTCTTGTGCGCGATTGGAAAAAAAAGCTGGCCGCGAAGCATTTGAAGGCAGCTGTCGATGTTGCCAAGAACGTTCCGATGGTCTGCGCGGACGAAGCGCGCCTGAGGGAGGTTTTTGATAATCTGCTCGATAACGCCGTTAAATATTCGAGTAAAAGCGGTGAAATTCGTCTCGAAGCGGACCGCGCCGGCGATCAGATCGCGCTTTGCGTAAGCGATGATGGTATCGGCATTAGTCAGGAAGATTTGCCCCGCATCTTCGAGAGATTTTATCGTGCGGACAAAGCGCGGAGTCGCGAACTCGGCGGCACCGGTCTTGGATTGGCGATTGTG
>QHOI01000196.1 GCA_003218705.1 Verrucomicrobiota bacterium
GCTTTGGAAAGCCTTCGAGCAAATCGCGAACGCCTTTCTCCTGTTCAATATTGGTAAGAATGAGAACGCGCTCGGCCGGAACAAAGCCCTCCAGGCGCGCGACCGTCTCCTCGAGCAAAGTTCGTTCGGAAACGAGACGCAGCAATTGCTTGGGACGATTTCGCCGGCTCAGCGGCCAAAAACGCTCACCGCTGCCGCCGGCAAGAATGAGCACATAAATCGGATTCGACATGTCAGAAGCTGCCAATAGCGGAGATCACGCCAGCACGCAGATTTTCCCGTTTCTTTTTCGCGAACCGGACCTATTAGTAGCCGATGTCTCTCTCGGTATCCATTCCAAAAACGGGCGACCAGATTCCGCTGGATAATTTGCTCACGTTCACGCGCACTGCGTTTGGACTTGGAATCGGAATGCTTGTTGCGGACAAAATCAAACGGCCAGCCCGACAGACGGCCGCCATCGCGTTAATGTCGGTCGGCGCTTTGGCTGCGCTCCCGTTTCTGGTCAGAATCGCGCTCCAGCGGATTAATCGTCCGGAATCGGAACGCGGCAGCCGCGCGCGCTTGCGTTCCATTCGCGGCGATTCGGGTTATTCCACCGAGACAGATATTTATTAATTGGTACGGCGGTTCACTGAACCGCCTGCGAACGCCAGTCCGGCTCGGACGGATTGGGGTCAATCGCCCCTACCGGAACGCTTGATTCGGTCGCCTTCGCGGATTAAACCCTCCTTCGCACATGGCCCGAACAGCGACATCCTCCGATGAGCCGTTGCGCGATTTTTGTCGCGAAGTTTTGAAGCAGGAAGCGCTCCTGCGGCAGGGCGGCGGGAAAGCCGGACTCGAGCGGCAACGCAAGCTCGGTCGCCTGCCGGCGCGGGAACGAATCACTCAGCTTCTCGACAAAGACGCGCGATTCTTCGAGATCGGCCTCTGGGCGGCTTACAAAATGTACGAAGAGTGGGGAAACATTGTCGCCGCCGGAACAGTCGCCGGCATCGGAAACGTTTCGGGCGTTCCTTCCATGATCATCGCGAACGACGCGACCGTGAAAGCGGGCGCGTTCTTTCCGGCGACTGTAAAAAAACTTTTGCGCGCGCAGCGAATCGCTTTCGAATGTTCGCTACCAATTATTTATCTGGTCGATTCGGCCGGCGTTTTTTTGCCGATGCAGGACGAGATTTTTCCGGACGAAGACGATTTCGGCCGGATCTTTCGAAATAATTCGGTCATTTCCGCGGCGGGAATTCCGCAGTTCGCGGCGATCATGGGGAACTGTGTTGCGGGCGGGGCTTATCTGCCCGTCCTCTGCGACAAAATTTTGATGACCGAAGGCAGCGGACTCTATCTGGCCGGCCCGTCGCTGGTCAAAGCCGCCATTGGTCAGGTTGTCGATCAAGAAGAACTTGGCGGCGCGAAAATGCATTCGGAAATCAGCGGCACGGTCGATTTCTACGAGAAAAGCGACGAGTCGTGCTTGAAACGCTTGCGTTCTCTGGTTGCACTTCTGCCCGAGGCGCAACGCGCAGCTGATCGCGAGATCGAGATCAAAGGTTCTACGTCGGCAAAGAGTCCCGACACGGTTTACGACCTCGTCAGTCTCGATGGTCAGAAGAATTACGACGTGCGCGATCTGCTTGCGACGATCGTCGATTCGAATTCGATCGACGAATACAAAGCCGATTACGGCAAAACGTTGGTGACGACTTACGCGCGCATCGCCGGTCGGCCCGTCGGAATCGTCGCGAGTCAACGGCTGCAAGTGCGCACGAAAAAGGAAGGAATCCAAATGGGCGGCGTTATCTATTCCGACAGCGCAGACAAAGCCGCGCGTTTCGTAATGGATTGCAATCAAGACAGACTGCCGATTATTTTTTTCCAGGACGTGACCGGGTTCATGGTCGGTCGCGACGCGGAGCAAAGTGGGATTATTCGCAGCGGTGCGAAACTCGTAAATGCGGTCAGCAACTCAGTCGTGCCGAAAATCACGGTGGTGGTGGGCGGTTCGTTCGGCGCGGGCAACTACGCGCTTTGCGGCAAGGCCTACGACCCGCGATTCATTGTGGCGTGGCCGACTGCGCGTTACGCAGTGATGGGCGCGGCCCAGGCCTCGGACACAGTTTTTTCAATTCTCGCGCGGGCCCGCGATCGTGGCGACAAAAAGGCGTCGCATGAAGAGCTCGACGAGCTCCGCCAAAAAGTGAAACAGAATTACGAAGAACAAACCGACATTCGTTACGGCGCGGCGCGCGGTTGGGTCGACGCGATCGTTCAACCGCACGAAACGCGGGAGGCGTTGGTTCAGTTGCTCGAATATGTCTCTCGTCCAACGCCGAAAGCGCGCTTCCACACCGGTGTCATTCAAGTTTAATGCTAATCGCTGACCTCTGATTTATGCCAGTCGTTCTGATTGAGAAACAGAGTCCGCAGATCACAGTAGTGACGTTGAATCGCCCTCAACGGCGCAACTCGTTGACGATTGAGCTGCTGAATGAATTAGTCGCCTCGATTAAAGTTGCTTCCGATCAAGCGGACGAACGCGTTCTTATTTTGCGCGGCTCGGGTGCGGCGTTTTGCACCGGACTCGATTTGAAGGAAGCGGCCGACCAGAAGAAGGCGCACATGACTGCCGAATTGGTCGCCAAGGCATTGATCACACTTGCCGAAACGCGTCTGGTAACGATCGCGGCCGTTCACGGCGCGGCGGTTGCCGGCGGTGCCGGAATTATGTCAGCCTGCGATTTTGTCGTCGCCGCCGAGAAAACAAAGATCGGTTATCCGGAAGTTCGGCGCGGCTTGGTCGCGGGACTCGTCATGACTTTTTTGCGCCGACAAATCGGCGAGCGCAACATGCGTGAGCTTGTGCTTGGCGGCGAGTTGATCGATGCCGAGCGTGCGCGCGAAATCGGTTTGGTCAATCGCGTGGTTGCGCCTGACCAATTGATGATCGAGGCGCAAAAGTTTGCCGATTCAGTTTTGCAAGGCGCTCCCAATGCGCTCACGCAAACCAAGCGTTTGATCGAAGAACTGTGGTCGACCTCCGTTGGGGAAGATGTCGATCTTGCGTTGAAGCATCACATGCGCGCGCGCGAATCCGCCGAAGCGCGCGAGGGGATCGCCGCTTTCAACGAAAAGCGAAAGCCGAACTGGTCGAAGTAAGGCCAGCCTTATGCCGTCGGGATTGACTGCGGCCCGCCTTGGTATTGCGCGCTGCCGAATCCGAGGATCGGAAAGAAAATAAAGGGCAACAGAAGCAATCCGATCCCAAAACCGACACCTTTCCCGAAGTTCTTCGCGACATCGATGTCCAGAATGATCAGGATGATGAAATTGACCAGCGGAATGAGCATTAGGATCAGCCACCAACCGGGACGCCCGGCGACTTTGCACAGAAAATAAACGTTCACGATCGGAATGAGCGCCGCCCAACCCGGCTGGCCGGCCTTGGTGAACACTTTCCACATCGCGGCGACCATCAGGATGACGAACGCGGACCAACAGATCCAGAACACCGGACCCGGTGGGTTCCCCGAGGTCGAATACGAATAATCGAAAGATGTCTCTTGAGCTAAAAACGGACACGGCGCGAATAGAAGCAGGGATATCATATTGAATAAGACGTTGAAGGGTGCAGGGTTAACGAACTGCCTGGCAGTGGGCAAGAACAATATCTGGTCGTAAGCGGGGGTCGGAATTTCAAATAAGATCGGGATGATCTTTTACTGCGCTGTGTTCAACGGAATTGAATCAGCGACGCGCTGCAAAGTATCGGCAGTAGTTGCTGGCAAGCTGGCGTGATAGTTAGATCCGACCGGGGAACTATTGAAGATGACGCGAAACAAGATCGCGGCCGCGAGGTAGGTGCCCGCTGGTGAAGGGTGTTGCGTCCCGTTAAGAAGTTCGATCGCCGGGGCGTCGTTTCGGGCTCGTTCGAATCCGAGACCAACCGGTGCCAGCGTCGCGCCGATGTTTTGCGCGAGTGATGCGTAGGCCAAATTCAGTCGCGTTTGCATTTCGGCGGGAGATCCGCCCGAGGTGACGTCTTTATAGTACGGATCGCCAGCCGGTCGCGCCCAGGTTGAAAACAAAATAGTCTTCGCGGAAATACGGTCGGCGTCCGTTTTGAAGAGGTTCGCGTAGTAATTGAATTTTAGCGGCGCCAACAGCGGCTCGAGGCTTTGGCCCTGAAGAATTAGAAAATTCGGCTGAAGCTCACGCAATCGAGCAAGCGCTACCCCGCTCCTCCAATGATCATAAAGGAAAGCGCCGCCGGGCGTGATCGAGTTAACAGTGACATCAACATGCAACGCTGACTGAGCCGCAAATCGTTTGAACATCGTCGGCAAATCATTCGCCTGGGTCAGACTATTTCCCACGAACAAAACCGAAACGCCGCCCGCCATGGTTGCGGTATTCGCGGAAAGCGACAGGAAAACGGCCAACGCGACTTTGCAGTTTCGCGACATTGGCTCTAATCCTCGCAAAACGCGTGCCGCCTAACGAGCCCTCAGCGACGAAATACTGGATGCAACTGCCTCCCCTGCGCGAGAGTCCGATGGGTCACGTTGCTCAGCGCATCCCGGTGTCGCAATGCCACTCGACCTTCGTCATTTGACCGGCCGTAACATCGACATCGAACGGCCCGTAGCGGCCGATTCCTTTTTGCTGATCTTTCTTTGTCACGGTGTAATGACCCGGCGCGAGTGAAACTCTGAACCGGCCGTGGTCATC
>QHOI01000197.1 GCA_003218705.1 Verrucomicrobiota bacterium
GCTGGTGAATCATTGGATCGGAAACCTGAGGGCGATTCCGTACGGCTTCTCCATGGAATGGAAAACTCCCGAAGAGGTCCAACTCGGCGCCTACGCCGATTGTAAGGGCAAAGCAGTTGCGCTTTACAATGCGCTGCATTCACGCGGAGTTGAAAATGTCCGGCTCGTGATCGGAAAACGCATGTGGACCAGCCGCAAGACTCACGCCTGGCTCGAGTGGACCACCGCCGGCGGAACATACATTCTCGATCCGACCATCAATTGGAGCGCATTCCGCGCTGAGCGCGCTGGGCGGTCATCCTACATCCCCCTTTACGCTTATGCCGGGACAATGAAGTATCGAGCCGCAACAAGCACGGGCCTTCTTGCCAGCAACCGCTTCCTCGGCGGGCAACACGTCGCCAGCCGGCTCTAGTTTGCTGCGACGATCGCGGTAAAGTTCGACAGTTTCGACCGGCCTGATTGGCCGGTCGCTGTTTTTGGCCTGTGGCCGCGGGGCGGCGCCGGTCACGAAAAATAATTTCAGGGCGGGGCGAAGATTTGTATTGTCAGAAAAGGGCTGGCCAGCGTATTATCGTTTTTTGTAGCTATGGAAATTATGAGCGCACCCTTCTCTCGCTTTAATCGAATTGTCGCGCTGACCTTTTGCCTCATTCTCGTACAGACCTTGGTCGCGACTGCCGGGCAAATTGCACTGAACAACGTCGCCCGCGTTAGCGTTGGCGCCCGGGTAGACGACAAAATCGCAGAAGCGGCCCTGATTTCAGGTCAGCCAGGCGTCGGTTACGCCTTGCTGGATGGACAAACCGAGCTGGTACTTTCGCTTTCCAAAATCGAAAACATCGACATCGTATCGTTTTTGAACAACGGCACAAAGGGTACTGTAACCGTTGCGACGTCTAATTCGAAATTGGCCACTGGCAGTCTCCAATGGCACCAAATCGCAAAGCAGGATCTCACCGCCAACGTCACCAAAATAAAACTTGGCCCGACCGAAGCGAAGTATGTGAAGTTTACTTTTAACGTTGCCAAGTCGGGTCGTATTGCGGAGCTCGCGGTTTACTCAACGGCGAAACTAACATTCGCCAACACGGATTTGGTCGATGGCAAGGACGCAAAAGATTTTGGCGGGGGCAAGGAGGCCAAGGAAGTTGCGGAAGGGCCACCAGAAGAAGGACCGCCGCCAAATCTTCCCGATCCGCCGACATTCGTTTTTGTTCCGATCGTCAGCCCATAACGGCTTGCCGTTAGGCATTTTTAATTAAAGAGACCCACCCATGATCGCGGTGGGTCTTTTTTTCGCTAACTCAATCCGGCGAGTGTCGGCCCTTTCAGAGCTCGTCTCGAATGATCTTAAAAATCTGCGTGTTGTCGATTGTGCCTTGTAACGTCTCCGTGCCAGGGCCGCTTCCGAATGAGACTACATCCTCCACCGTTTCCAAAGCCGACCTGGTGTAAAATGCAGCCGGCTCGGTTTGATCTTTTCGGGTAGCTTCGTCCGGATTGACGGGTGTTTGTCTTTCCGGGCCTTTTGCAGCGCCGTAGGATTGAACCCCCTTTGGACCGGTTGCCCAAGTCATCCACGGTTCGCCTGACGGATTCAATCCGAGTAACGCGATTCCGCTGTCCTTGCGGAATGGAAAACCGTTCACGTGCAACCCACCGATCGCCGTATCGCCGCTCACAATGATTGTCGATTTCGGTCCGGCGTAACGCTGCGCTGTTGAGAGCGTGCGATCGAGCTCGGCGGTTTCGGTTAACGTTTTTTCTGCATTGTTCGTTTCGGCCGCTTTTCGCATACGACCCGCGTCGACGATGAGCAGGTAACCACGCTGATTGAATTGCAACAACTCAATCGCACGCCGCACCATGTCGGACAAAGCGGGTTCGTCATTCCAAGCGGCCTGATTGCTACCGCTATTTCCATCCGCAAACGCTCCGAAAAGTTTCGGCCGCCGCCACCCCGGAATGGATTCCAATTCCGCTCGGGTCCGGACTATGTCGAAACCGCTTTGGCGCAATTCTAAGAGAAGATCGCGATTGTCTTGTCGTTGCCCCTGTTTTGCTTCGGGCAGAAATTCGGCCGTGCTGATTCCCATGCAGATATCGATCTTGCCGCCTTCGACGAGTTGACGCGCGATTTGATCACTGTCGTTCGCGTTCGGCGCATGGGCATAAAACGCCGCGCATGTCGCATTTGTCAGGGATTCATTTGTCACTAAGCCCGTCGCACGTCCTCGATTCCGCGCCAATTCGATAATGTTGGCGCGCGGTTTGCCGGCGGGATCAATCGAGAGGGAGCGATTATTGACTTTAACGCCGGTGGCCAGCGCGCTCGCGGCTGCCGCCTGATCGGAGACCGCGAAATCTCTGGAGTAATTAGTTACCAGCGCGACGTGTGGCATTCCGTCCAGGGCCAAACGCGCGTCGGAGCCTCCGAGATAAACACGAGTCAGCGCAATCCGTTCCGGTGCGAGCCCCTCCCCGATAACAAGAATTATCCCGAACGGCTTTTGGACGACCCAATGCTGGAAATAAAGCACCCCCAACCCAGCGAAAACAGCGAGGCACAAAAGCGCGAGCAACTGGTTGCGCCATTTCACCAGCGCGATGTAGCTGCGCATTAGTTCTAT
>QHOI01000198.1 GCA_003218705.1 Verrucomicrobiota bacterium
AAATCGTTAGGCCACTGCTCGGGGATCGACAAATCCGAATGGCACAAATCGATCTGAGGAATCCGCCCAACGAGATGCCCGACATCGTCGGGTACAAGCCGGAAAACCCGATTCTCGCCAGCTTCCGGTCCTTTATTCCGCCGCGCGCGCGCCTGCGCGAATTGACTCCGTTGCCGCTCATCATCGGCACGCTCCTCGGAATGGTCTTCGGTGCCTCATCCCTTTATCTCGTGCTCAAAGTCGGGCTGACGGTAAGTGCGTCCATTCCGGTGGCGGTGATCTCGATCACGATCTTCCGCGTGCTATCGAAGCTCGGTCTGCGCGCTTCTCAAAGAACCATCCAGCAATCGCGCCGACGACAATCATCAACGTGCTTTGCGTCGGCAGATAAATTCCGAGGCCCACTGCCAAGGGTGGAACGCGCATGTGTTTTGTCGTGCGCGCGAGGATCTCGTCCAGGAGAATGATGCCGATGCCGATCAATCCGCCAATTCGAATCAGGCTCCAATCGATGTCGGCTGCAATCACGCCTTGCGCCAGCGAAGAAATGAGACCGGCTTGAGGCGCCGGCAGTGGATGTGGACGAAGTTCAGCCCCGGGCGCGCCGACGAATCCATAAGCATGATTCACCAGGTCGAGTACCGGCGGAATGACGAACGCGCCCGCGATGACGCCGAAGATCAACGCCACTTGTTGCCTCCAGGGCGTCGCATGAACTAGTTGACCAGTCTTAAGGTCCTGCAAATTGTTATTGGCAATCGCGGCAACGTTGAAAACGACCGCCGTCGTAAAGAGCGCGAATGCCATGAGCGATTTGCTTGCTTCCGGCCCGACGTAAGGCTTCACCCCGACCACCAACAACAACGCTGCGCCAATGACAACCAGAATGCCAATCCCCGACAGCGGACTGTTCGACGAACCGATCAGTCCCGCCATGTAACCACAGACCGCGGAAACGAAGAAACTCATCAATACGATGTAGACCACGCCGCCGATGATGAGTGTGGGCAGATGAGCGCCGAGACCACTGGCCGTTCCGAAATAGCCGAGCAGCCACCCGATCGGCAACATACAAACCAGCGTGACAAGACCAACAATGCCAATCGGAATATCGCGCTCGGTAATTGGTAGCGTGTCGCCCTTGCCCGCCTTCCGCGCACGCGACGCGGCCATGGCGCCAGCGAGTCCGCTCGCGACCGGCTTTACCAATTTCAACAGCGTCCAGATTGCCGAAACGCCGATCGCCCCCGCTCCAATGAAGCGCACCTTATGACTCCAAGTACTCTGTGCGAGTTGCGCTGCTGCGGTCGTAACGTCGCCGGCAATCGCCGAATAATGTGGCACGCCCCAGCCCCAGCCGATCAACGCACCAATGAGCATCGCAATTCCGACAGATAAACCGACCAGGTGGCCAATGCCAAGAAGAGCGAACGAGAGAAAGAAATCATAACCGCTCACTGCGCCACGCTTGCCAATACGAAAGGTTTGGGCCACATCACCGGCCAATAGTTGCGTCTGAACGACAACAGCAAACACTGCGGCAACGATCGATCCCCACAAGACGGCAAGCAGACCGGCCCGACCATGTTCAATCTCGGAAGCATGTTTCGAGTCGCCGCTGCTCCCGACCTTGAGGACCTCGGCACATGCGACACCTTCCGGGTAGGGCAAATCGGAATTTGTGACCAACGCACGCCGCAGCGGAATCGAATACATCACCCCGAGAATTCCGCCGAGTGCGCAGATCCAAAATGACGTCCAAAAAGGAAATTCGGTCCACCAACCGATCATGATCAAGCCGGGAAGTACGAAAATGATCGACGACAGCGTGCCGGCCGCCGAGGCGACCGTTTGCACGATATTATTTTCCTGGATGGTCGCATTCTTGAATCCACGCAGGATCGCCATCGAAATCACCGCCGCCGGAATGGAGGTAGAAAACGTAAGACCGGCCTTAAGACCGAAGTAGACGTTGGCCGCAGTGAATACCAACGTGATGATGATTCCTATGATTAGCCCGCGGACGGTAAGTTCCTTGTGCATGTTCGCTGTGATATTCGCCGATCGACGCGAGCGGAGGATAGTGTGGAATCGCCGGAAGGGTCAAGACGACATAGCGCTCGCCGAAGTAGAATATTTCAACGCGTTTGAGCCATTCAAATGCGCGCGATAAAGCAATCGCAAATTGATGTCACTGCTTACCGTTTTCTATGCGGCGCGGGAGTCGGACTCCCGCCGAAAAGATGTTTCAGGCTGTCGCCGACTTTCCCAATTAACGACGGCGGCGGTGTTGGTTTCGCCCTGGCAAGGTGGCGGCGCGCGCGCATTTGAAACTCGATCCTGGGAGTTGCGTTTTCATTAACCGCGACATTTTGAGTGCGGTCCGGATAATTCTTGAGACGGGCGGTGAGCACTTGATTGCCAGCCGGCAAAGCAACCGTTAACGGCGTGAACCCAAGCGAAACAGTGCCGCAAAGAATTTCCGCGCCATTTGGAACACTCGTGATCGTAA
>QHOI01000144.1 GCA_003218705.1 Verrucomicrobiota bacterium
AACAGGGGGTACGCTACGTAGTCACCGCAAGCGATAATACGTATTCTGAGACGCGAGCTCCAGCACTGGCACTGCTCCTACTACCTGAGTGACGGAGAATGAATTCGCGACAACGGGCGACCACTTAATATCCGAGCGAACGTTTTGGCTGGCCGGCCTTGTATGCAGCTCACGCTGGCGCAGCTGCTCTGCTGTCTTCTTTCTCGTCGCGATGTGGACACTCGACGGGTCCAAAGTGTCCGGCGCGTCAAGAGTCTGGAGTGGAACGTTAAACACCGATTTCGAGCTCGCCGCGAATTGGAACCTAGTCCTGCCACCTTCTGCGCCAGTAAATGACATCACAACCGATATCGGGGTGTTTAGCGGCGCAGTAACGGCGAACCAACCGACCCTTACCCTAAGCCGGAGCATTTACGGTCTACAGTTTACGACCGCGTCTGGCGGCTGGAATCTGGGGGGAGCGTTTACTTTGAGCCTCGGAGGTGCCGGCATCAGTACAAATGGCCAGACCAGTGGCACGAACACGATATCCGCCAACGTGCAACTCGCGGCTGCATCGACTTGGCTTGTCGGAACAGGCGGCACCCTCTCGGTCAGTGGCCAGATCTCCTCAACTGGTGCTTTTGGACTCACTCTTAACAATGGCTCTAACGCTGGGACGCTAAAGCTGACTGGCGCGAATACTTACACCGGAGGGACTACGGTCAACGCTGGCACACTCTTAATAAACAACACTTCGGGCTCGGGAACGGGAACGGGCTCGGTGACGGTGAACAATGCGGGAACCGTGCTCGGCGGCTCCGGATTCATCAATGCGGGATCTAACAACGTGGCGATAAACAGCGGAGCTACCATCGCGCCGGGCGCCGCCGCGAACACCGTTGGCGCTCTGACGATGACCGCCGCGAACGTCATTTTCACGGGAACAAACGGCAACCTGGCCACGCTCGCCATCGACGTCGGCGGCGCGACCGCTGATCGATTGGCGATCACCGGCAATCTTAATCTGAGCACAATTTTCGATCGTCTTGTCGTAACTGAATTGGCGACTGCGACGCTCGCGCGATACCAGATTGTTACCTATACTGGCTCCCTCACCGGGGTTTTTGACACTCTTACGCTGCCAAGCGGCTATTCGATCGATTACTCCATACCAAATGAGATCGATCTCGTCGCGGTTCCCGAGCCCGCTACCTGGTTTGCAGCTGTACTGGTTACCGGCTCAGTCGCGTGGTCCCAGCGGCGTCGCTTGGCCCGAAGCTTCTCAAGGTTCTGAGCATCGGTCAGCCACATTCCGTCTGGGCAACTGTCCATCCCGCGTTGACAGTTTTGTCTGGCCGCGCAGGATTGCAGCCTAACGATGAGATTTGAAAATCAGAATGCCATCGTCACTGGAGCAGGGCGGGGGATTGGACATGCGATCGCGGTCCGTCTCGCGAGTGAAGGCGCGCGGGTCGCGTGTGTCAGTCGGAGCGAAGAAAACGCCAAGCGCACGGCGGATGAATTAAATAGTTTGCGTGCGGATTCGGCGAAACATTACGCGGTCGACGTTGCCGATCATGCGGCGGTGCGAAAAATCGGCGCTCAAATTCTCGAGGACTTCACCAAGATCGACATCCTGGTGAATAATGCCGGCGTTACGCGAGATGGCCTTGCCATGCGAATGTCGGTGGAAGATTGGGACACGGTCATCAACACCAATTTGCGCGGCGCCTTTAATTTCACTCAGGCAATCATCCGCGCGATGATCAAACAACGCAGCGGCCGCATCATTAATATCACGTCGGTGATTGGTCTGATCGGCAACGCCGGCCAAACCAATTATGCCGCGAGCAAAGCAGGATTGATTGGGTTTACCAAATCGCTCGCGCGCGAGCTCGCCAGTCGCAATATTACCGTCAACGCGGTCGCGCCCGGATTCATCACCACGGATATGACTGCAGGTTTGTCCGACGAGATTAAGAAGACGATCCAGTCACAAATTCCGTTGGGCAAAACCGGCGCGCCCGAAGATGTCGCCAGCACGGTTGCCTTTCTCGCGTCAGCCGAGGCCAATTACATCACTGGCCAAGTCGTGTGCGTCGATGGCGGGATGGTGATGTAAGTTCGAAGGCGCACAGCCTTTTTCAGGCAGCTGCTTCCGCGCGTTCTTCCTGGCCGTTCGACGACGAAATCGAAAATCCAAATCGTTCGCAATACTCGGCGAATCCATTTATCTCGTTCAGCTTGAAATGGGTCGCATCGTAGCGATGAACGCCGTTCGTTTGCGACGCTTGTCGTGCCAGAACTATGCGCATCCGCTCTTCGACTGCCCTTGAGAGCGTCCCGCCAAAATGTTCGTAAACGCGGCCGGCGGCCGCAATCGGATCGCGGCGAACATCGTCGTAACGCAGATCACAAACACGTGACACCGGCAGCTGATCACGCGCGCGCATGAAAGTCTTCAGCGCTTGGGACCAATAAGTCAGCGCATCGCGACCGATCTGCACCGGATCGACCGCATCACTAAAGACGCGTCGCAAAATTGTGACCAGACTTGAAACCGAAACGACCGCTTCCATCGGGTCGCGATGGATTTGAACGAATCGCGCGTCCGGATAGATCGACAATAACGCCGGCGCGGCGAACATGTGGGCCGGCGCTTTCAGGACCCATCGCTCGGCTGATTTTCTGAACTGCAGATGTTGCAGAGAACGGCGATGAAATTCATAGGCCGATCGCAAGTCCTGGTTGAAAAACCACGCGCGATAGGTTGGGACGTTGTACATGGTATCGAATTGATCGCTCATGAATGTCGGGCTCATCAGTGAGACGCATTCCTGCGGCAGCTCTGCGCCGGTCGCATGCACACTTTCGAAAGTCGGCGCCAGCCAGCGCAGCATCGCCAGATTTCTGGCTGCCTGGCGAATACGCCCTTGTCGATCTTTCGAGCTTGGTGGTGATGGCGACATCACTTCCCACGTTAACGGCGCGCGATGCGCCGGATCGGCGGCGAGGAGAATGTGTAACAAAGTTGTCCCGCTCCGTGGCAAGCCGACGACGAACAATGGTTCGCGGATTTCTTGTTGCGCGACCCCGGGGTAAAGCTGGCGGTCGCGCGTAAGGAGAAGGCGATTGCACAAAATGCGCACGACATCGCTCCGCAGCGCCATTTTTCCGATCACATTAAGCCGTCCCTCGCGATCACAGGATTCGAGCAAGCGGGACAGTGGCTCAAGAAATTCTCCAGGACCGAAGTCCTCGAGACGACAGCGACGCTTCGCTGTCTCGATGAATTTGGTGGCGGACGGAGGTGTCGATCTTATGCCGACTTTTTCGAGCCCGGCACCGCATTTGTTCAGCAGCCGAATCGGAAACGGAGCGCGAGTTTGCTCGACGGTCGTAGGGGCGCGCATACATCGACAATTGTGGCAGGTGCGCCCGAAGGCAAGCCCGCATCTTGCGCGACGGACACAGCCGTTCCATCGTTCCTTTATGACGACGGAGAAAGCGACGTTCGGGGCGGGGTGTTTTTGGGGCGTAGAAGAGACTTTTCGCAAGCTTAAGGGCGTGAGCTCGACCGCCGTAGGGTATGCAGGCGGGAACAAAGAGAATCCGAGCTACGAAGATGTTTGCAGTGACGAGACCGGCCACGCCGAGGTTGTTCAAGTGGAATTCGATCCCTCCCAAATAACGTACGATCAGATCCTCGACGTTTTCTGGTCGAACCACAATCCGACCACGCTGAATCGACAAGGTCCCGATGTAGGCACGCAATACCGCTCGGTGATTTTTTATCATTCACCGGAACAAAAAGCCGCGGCGGAAAAATCGAAGCAAGAGATCAGCGAAAGCGGCAGATTTAATCGACCGGTCGTAACGCAAATCGAGCCCGCTCCAAAATTCTGGCGCGCGGAAGAATATCACCAGCGCTATTTGGAAAAGCGCGGCCAATCGCACTGCGCCATTTGAAAACGTGGGAGGGGCCTCAGTGCCCCGAGTCCAAATTAATGGAATGTCGCGGCGCTAAGGCCGCTCCCACATTCTTTTCATGAGTGGCGAAGTTGTTCGCACGAAAAACTTTGCCGCAGATGCGGCCAACTTCATTGTCGATCTTGCCCACAAAGCGCTGGCTGAGCGGAACGAGTTCCGGATTGCGTTATCAGGCGGAAATACGCCGCGGCCGGTTTATTCGGAAATTGCGCGGATTGGTCGCGATTTGCCGTGGGAACGCACTCTAATCACATTCGGGGACGAGCGCTGTGTGCCGCCCGACGACGCGCAGAGTAATTTTCGCATGGCGCGCGAAGCTTTGTTCGTTCCCGCGAGCGTGCCTGAAAAATCAATCATGCGAATGCGCGGCGAGATCGATCCGGCCATTGCGGCCCAACAATATCAGGACGATGTCGATCTTCTGGCGACGCAGCGCGGCGAACAAATTTACCGGCACGATTTGATTTTGCTCGGACTGGGCGACGACGGCCACACGGCTTCACTGTTCCCCGGAACCGCCGCGCTGAACGAAGCGACCCGGCGCGTGGTCGCGAACTTCGTATCGAAACTGAACGCATGGCGGCTGACTTTTACGTTTCCACTCATCAACCATGCACGACACGTCTGCTTTCTGGTGAATGCGAGCAAGCAGGCGAAGTTGATCGAGCGCGTAATTGGCGGCGATCCGCAGTTTCCGGCGTCGCGAGTAAATCCGACCGCCGGAAAGCTGACCTGGATTTTAGGCGAACCGTAGCCGCGTCTCTCTGAGACGCGTTTGCGGGGGGTAATCAAGAGTTCGCGAGCGAAGCGGCTACAGCTTCAATATTGTTCGCCTTCGTCCGGTTTTTGGGTCACGCGATCGTCGATCGCCCAGACATGCAACATTACTGCTCCCCAATAGGGGATCAGCATCAGGATTCCCCATCCGGCCGACGCGATCGCGGCCAAAATTGCGAAAGCGATCGCGGTAGGAGTAATGAGGAACAAAATGAGCGCGCCCATCACGCGATGACCTTTATAGATATGGCCGAGTCCGGGAATGATGCTGAGCAATATCGCCATCGCGTCGCTTGCCTTCGGCTCTGCCGGCTTGGAGGCTTCAAGCGTCCAGTCGCAGTTGGTGCACGCTTGCGCGTTTGCGGGCAGGGCGGTCCCGCAAAAAGGACATTCCATGGTGTCGAAGCTGACCGGTTCCGGTTGCGGCGGAGCGTCAGTGTATTCCATACTTGAATCGAATCGCCATTGAACGTCACAAGAGCTGCCGAATTCGTCAAGCATTCCTTGTCATTCTCCGCGCTGTCTTAGAATGTATGGTCTCTGCCAATGGCGACGCTTTCTGAGATTGTCGAATACACGAACAAGTACTTGCGCATTCGCAGAGTCGAAGATTGGCCAAACGCGCTCAACGGCCTGCAAATCGAAAACTCGGGCAACGTCACCAAAATCGGTGCCGCCGTCGATGTCTCCACCCGAGTTTTGACCGCAGCCGCCAGAAGACAGATCAATCTTGTGGTCGTGCATCACGGTTTGTTTTGGCCGGGCTTGCAGCCGGTCGGGGGCGCGTTGCGCGGACAATTAAAACTCGCCTTTGAAAACGATATCGCGCTCTACAGCGCGCATCTGCCGCTAGATGTTCATCCTGAAGTGGGCAATAACGCACAGCTCGCGGCGGCGCTTGGATTTAAAAAGACGAAACCGTTCCTGGAAGAACAAGGGGAGCTGGTTGGATTGAAGACGAAGAACACGCTGCCGCGGGCGGCGTTGATCCGAAAGCTTAGAACCGCATTACGTCGCCCGATAAAGACATTCAATTTCGGACCAACCGAAGCAAACAGGGTTGGGATCGTCACCGGCGCGGCCGGTTCGGAAATTTATCGGGTCGCGCAAGAGAAAATCGACACCTTCATTACAGGCGAAGCGCCGCACTGGGCTGCGGTTGCCGCGGAGGAATTGGGAATCAATCTTCTTCTGGGCGGCCATTACGCGACCGAAACGTTCGGCGTTAAAGCCCTTGCCACGCATCTCTCGGAACGCTTCAGGTTACCGTGGGAATTTTTGAATTTCCCGACGGGTCTTTAAAGCGCGATTAGGATTTCTTTTTCGCGACTTTGACCGTGCTTCCACCGAGCTGTTGTGCGCGGGTTGCCGCGCGAGCGGCGTCGGCCGCGCGGCCGGCGATACGATATTCGTCAGCCAAATGTTGCCAGGAGCGAGGCGCGTTTGGCATTAACTGGGTCGCTTTTTCGAATGCACTGATCGCTTCTCGGTGATTCCCTTTTTTCTGATAAGCGAGTCCAAGATGCTCCCACACCGCCCCATAACTTGGATTCAAACTCGCGCCTTTTCGCAAATAACTAATTCCGCTGTCGACCTGCCCAGTAGCCTGAAGGCAAAATCCGAGTTGCGATTGGACAAGATAATCTTGTGGCAGCAGTTGGGCTGCGCGCCGAAGTGGTGGAATGGCCTGAGGGATTCGGTCGAGGTTGATATAACTAAAACCGATCGCCGCGAGCATCGGCGCGCTGTCTGGTGAGACTTCGGCACCTCGGGCAATGGCGTTCAAGGTGGCATCGGTGTGACCGAGCGACCTTTCGGCGCGTGCCAGTTGAATCCACATGTAAACGTTTTGCGGGGCCAGGGCCGCCGCTTTTTGCGCATACTCGACGCTCTCCTGTTTGCGCCCGGTACGTAATGCGCAATCACTCAGCGCGTAGTAAGCTCCCGCTGCTTTCGGATCGATTTCGACGACGCGTCGCAGATGCGGCATTGCGGCAGCAAAATGATTCTGCTTGCCCTCGATTAACGCCAACCCGAAGTGCGCTAAAGTCAACTGCGGCTGAATTGCGATTGCGTTATGCAGCGCAGTCGTGGCTTCAGCGTATTGCTGGACATCGATCGCGAAGTAGCCACGTAAGATTTGCGCGCCGGCGCTGCGAGGATAACGCTCGGCCAGTTTGCGCGATAGATTCAGCGCCTGGGGACGATTCCGACCTAACGCCGCTTGGAGGACTTGTCGAACGAGCGGATCTTTCGCCGCAGGATCGTCAGTCTGGACGGCTTGATGGAGCGGAGGCTTCGCAATTTTTTCCGGCGGCGGCAGCTTGCTTAGCAATCGATCGATCGAAGGATCCTGCGCATGAAGGGTCGAAATAAGTGACGCCACCAGGACGGTAATTAGCACTTGGGGGAACTTTGTTTTCATCGGCGAATTTGTATCTGTCCTAATGATAGAAAGGAAACCAAAATTCCACTGGCTCACTTGCCGATCATTCACCGAACTGTTAGACAAATGAAAATGTCCTCCCAAAAAGTGATTGCCATCGCAATTGTCATAATTGTCTTGTATTGCTGCCCAAGATCGATCTTGGCCGCCAGTTGCGTCTGGAAAGTAACGAGCAGCGACGGCCATTCTCTCTATCTCGGAGGTTCATTTCACGCTCTGCGGCCGAGTGATTATCCGCTTCCATCTCAGTACAATCGTGCATTCGACGCCTGTTCCCGCCTCGCATTCGAAGACGATCCGAAAGCTGGTGAGGCGAGTTTCCGCGCGCTGGTGAACGCCGGCGAATATCCAAAGGGTGACAGTTTGAAAAATCACGTCGACCCGCGAACGTATGCCTATCTTCGGCGGTTCTTCGCTTTGCATAATGTGTCTGAGGACAAGTTCTCCCGATTTCGACCCTGGTTGATCGACATTATACTGTCAGCTCCACCTCCGGAGTACTACCAGCTAGGCGTGGAGAGATTTCTGGAACGACGCGCTAAAGCTGCGGGAAAGCCGATCGCCGGGTTGGAATCCGCGCGCGAACATAATGACGTGTTTACAGGGCTTACGGATAGACAGGCGGAAGCACTGCTACTCACGTTATTCATCAATGCCGGCCGCGGAGAGAATAATGGCGTGAACATGTTTCAAGCTTGGCGCCACGGCGATGCTGAAGTGCTTGCTTCCCAGACGCGCGACTCCTTTCGCGATTTTCCCACCATGGCAGTTCGAATGTTGGACGCACGAAATCACAATTGGATCCCGAAGATTGAAAACTATCTTCGCAGCGGGCAGGTCTACTTCGTTGTCGTCGGAGCAGCGCACATGGGCGGTTCGACCGGTCTTCTGGCTTTGCTCCGCCAGGGCGGCTGCAAGATCGAGCAACTTTGATCGCCGTCCCTTGCGTCGAAAATCGCATCGACCGCCTCGAATGGAAGTTTTTGCTTTCGTAAAGTCGGAGACGTTGTTCTTTGTTCGCCGATGGCTGAACCTCAGCGAGTAAGCACCCGCGCGACCGGCGTCGTCGGCGTGGCGGTCATGTGCTCGCGCCTGCTTGGCTTGATTCGCGAACAGGTTTTTGCCGGACTTTTCGGCGCCGGTAAAAACCTGGACGCCTTCCTGATGGCGTTTCGGTTGCCGAATCTGTTGCGCGATTTATTTGCCGAGGGCGCGCTCTCGACTGCGTTCATTACGACATTTTCACGAAAGATCGCGACGGAAGGCGATGAATCCGCCTGGCGACTTGGCAACAAAGTCGCAACCCTGACCGCAGTCTTCATGAGCGCGGTCACGTTGCTCGGCATCATCTTTGCGCCACAACTGATTCATTTGATGACGTGGTGGAGTTGGTCGCCGGAGAAAACGGAGACCACGATTTTGCTCACTCGCATCATGTGGCCGTTCATTTTGCTCGTCTCCCTCGCGGCGTTGGTGATGGGAATGTTGAACGCGAAGCATGTTTTCGGCGCACCGGCCATGGCTTCGAGCTTTTTTAATCTCGGGTCGATCTTTGGCGGCGTTGCGTTCGGTTGGTGGCTCGATCCGCATTTCGGCACCCGCTCCCTGATTGGGTTATCGATCGGAACTCTGATCGGCGGAATCTGGCAGTTGTCCTCGCAATTTCCTTCGCTGCGGCGCGTCGGGTACAAGTATCACGCGGACTTCCATTGGCGCGATCAAGACGTGCGGACCGTCCTGATGCTGATGGGTCCGGCAGTGATCGCCGCCAGCGCGGTCCAGGTGAATGTGCTCATCAACAGCGGTTTCGCGGCCCGACTTGGCGATGGTCCAGTGAGC
>QHOI01000192.1 GCA_003218705.1 Verrucomicrobiota bacterium
CGTCCCGGAAAAATTCCGTCATCGCCAATGCGGACAGTCCCACGCGCAAACGCGCTCCCGGCGGCTCGTTCATCTGGCCGAAAACCATTCCCACTTTCGACTTCGACAAATCCTTTTGATCGATCACGCCCGCTTCGCTCATTTCCTTGTAGAGATCGTTGCCTTCGCGCGTGCGCTCGCCTACTCCGGCGAACATGGAAACGCCGCCGTGGCCTTTGGCGATGTTGTTGATCAGCTCCATGATGACAACCGTCTTGCCGACGCCGGCACCACCGAATGCTCCGACCTTGCCACCTTTCGAGAACGGACAAATCAAGTCGATAACCTTGATTCCGGTCTCAAGGATTTGGATTTTCGTGTCTTGCTCGGTCAATTCCGGCGCTGGGCGGTGAATCGGATAGCGTTTGGTGAATTTCACCGGGCCGCGATTATCGACCGCTTCGCCCGTGACATTGAACAAGCGACCGAGCACGCCTTCGCCTACCGGCACGCTGATTGGTCCGCCGGTGTCGTTCACGCTCATCCCACGCTTCAAACCTTCGGTCGACGACATGGCGATCGAGCGGACCCAGTTTTCACCGAGATGCTGTTGCACTTCGAGAGTGAGCTTGGTCGGGTTGCCGTTGACTTCGTATTCGATCTCGAGCGCGCTATAGATTTTCGGCAACGATTTCGTGTCCGAAAATTCCACGTCCACTACGGGACCGATCACTTGAACGATATTTCCTTTATTCATAAATGTTAACTAACCGCCGAGGGCCATCTGCGCGGTCGCGATCTCGAGCAGCTCGGTTGTGATGCCGGCCTGGCGCATCTTGTTGTATTCGAGCGTGAGATCCTTGATGAACTGGTTCGCGTTGTCGGTCGCGTTCTTCATCGCCACCATTCGCGCGCTGTGCTCGGACGCGCGCGCATCGAGGATCATTTGGAAGACCTCATGCTGGATGTAAAAGGGCAACATTGCGTCAAGCACGACCTCCGCACTTGGCTCAAAAACATAACCGAGCATCGGATCGACATCTTCCGTCGCGTCTTCGGCTGATTCGCTTTTGGGCAAATCAAAACTGCTGATCGGCAACAACGTCTCCACCACCGGCCGCTGATTGATCGTGTTGATGAAATGCGTGTAGAGGACCGAAACTTTATCCACTTCGCGATTGAGAAACTTCTCCGTGACAAATTTCGAGATCGCTTTCGTTTCGACAAAACTCGGTGAGTCTTTCAATTCGAAATCAGCCAGCAGCTCGCGCTTCGTCCGCGCCACGAACTGCCGTGCTTTTTTTCCCGTGACTACGAACGCCGTTTTTGATTGATCGAAATTGGCCACTTCACGAAAAAGATTTGTGTTGAGCGCGCCGGCCAACCCTTTGTCGGTGCTGATGATCAGGACCAGCTCCTTCTTTATCTCGCGAATCTGAAGCAACGGATGCAGCGTTGGATCAGTCCGCTTTTGCAATGAAACGAGCACTCTGTTCATCAACGCGGCATAGGGACGGCCGGCGAGAGCGTGCTGCTGCGCGCGCCGCATCTTCGAAGCTGCGACCATCTGCATCGCCTTCGTGATTTGCGCGGTATTGCGGATCGATTTGATCCGCCGCCGTATGTCCTGCGTATTTGCCATTGCTCGTTAGGCGGAAATCATTTCCAGGTCGTTTTGAAGTCCTCGAGTGCGCTCTTGAGCTGTGACTCGAGGTCTTGATCGAGTTGCCCTTTCTCGCGAATCGCACGAAGCAAACTTTCTTTCCGGGTCTGCAGCCAATCCTGCAGTTTCAATTGATATTCTTTCACGCGATCGACCGGCACAGGATCGACATACCCATTTTGCATCGCCCACATGACCGCAACCTGCTCTTCAACTGGAATCGGGTTGTACTGCTTTTGCTTGAACAACTCGACAATCCGCTGACCGCGTTCGAGGCGCGCTTTGGTCGCCGCGTCCAAATCGGAACCGAATTGCGCGAACGCCGCCAACTCGCGGAATTGCGCCAGATCGAGCTTCACTTTGCCGGCCACCTGCTTGATCGCCTTGATCTGCGCGGCCGAACCGACGCGGCTTACCGACAAGCCGACCGAAATCGCAGGGCGGACGCCCTGGTAAAAGAGGTCGGTCTCGAGGTAAATCTGGCCGTCGGTGATCGAGATGACGTTCGTAGGAATGTAGGCCGACACGTCGCCTGCTTGCGTCTCAATGATCGGCAATGCGGTTAGCGAACCGCCGCCGAATTCCTCGGCGATACGCGCGCTGCGCTCGAGCAACCGCGAGTGCAGATAAAACACGTCACCGGGATACGCTTCGCGACCGGAAGGTCGTTTGAGCACGAGCGAAACCTGACGATACGCAACCGCGTGCTTTGACAAATCGTCATAGATGATGAGCGCGTCCATTCCATTGTCCATGAACCACTCGCCCATGGCTGCGCCGGCAAACGGCGCCAGATATTGATTCGTCGCAGTGTCCGATGCAGGCGCGGAAATGATTGTCGTGTACGGCATCGCGCCTTCGCGTTCGAGAACGTCGAGTGAGCGCGCGACGTTGGAATTCTTCTGACCGATCGCAACGTAAATGCAATAAAGGGGGCGATAATTCTTGTCGCCTTTTTCTTCGGCGGCCTTGTTCAACCGCGCTTGACTGATGATTGTGTCAATCGCGATCGTCGATTTCCCGGTCGCCCTGTCGCCAATGATCAATTCGCGCTGGCCGCGGCCGATTGGAATCATCGCGTCGATCGCCATGATTCCGGTCTGGACCGGTTGGCTCACGCTGCGCCGCTTGATAACGCCCGGGGCGATTTTTTCGAGCGGATAAAATGTTTCGGTCTTAATAGGCCCCTTGTCGTCGAGAGGCAGCCCGATAGTATTCACCACACGACCAAGAAGGGCTTTGCCAACAGGGACTTGAAGAAGTTTTCCCGTAGTCTTCACTTCGTCGCCTTCGGACACTTTGGTTGTTTCCCCGAGCAAAATCGCACCGACTTCGGTCTCCTCTAGGTTCAAGGCCAGCCCGAAGACGCCGTTTGGGAACTCAATCATTTCGTTGAGCATGACATCGCTCAACCCTTCGATGCGGGCGACGCCGTCTCCAGTTTCGCGGACAACGCCGACATTGCTCTTCGATGTCGATGTTTTTAGTCCCGCGATTTTCGTTTCAATCTCTTCTAGAATGCTGCTCATGATTTTGGTTGGTTAAAGTTGTTGTTGAAGCCGTTCCAGGCGGTTGCGCAGAGTGCCGTCCCAGACGTCACTGCCTACGCGCACGCGCACACCACCGAGCAGCGTTGGATCGACAACGAATTCGGTAGTCAGATCTTCGCCGTATTTTCTCTTCAGCCGCGCAACGATATCGACCGCCGCCTCCGGGGCCAGTTGGGTCGCGCTCTCAATTCTGGCGTGCCTTTTTTCAATCTCGAGCCGAAGCAGACGCTTAAAGTACTGCAGGACGTCCATGAAATGGCGCGGACGCTTTGTAATTAGCGACTGCACCAGCGAAGCGATCTTGCCGCGGTCAAGTTGGCCGTCGGTAAAGCTGGCGCGCAACATTTCCCGGGCAAGTTGACGGATCTCTTTGTTAATTTTCATCAGGCAACCTGGCGCGCAGCTTCCTCCTGCAAGCGTTTTTGATCCTCGGCCGTGAGCACTTTCCCGGTAACTTTCGCAGTCGTATCAATCACCAACCGGCCGAGCTCCCGTTTCAACGTTTGCATTTGGCGTTCGTGTTCGAGCGCTGCCGCTTCCTTCGCCTTGGCCAGAATTTGCTCCGCAGCGGTGATTGCTTCCTGTTGTTTCCGCTCAGCCAAATGCGAACTGCTCTCGCGCGCTTCGTCGATCATCCGTTGCGCATCCGCATTCGCCTTCGCCACAATTTCTTGATAACGCTTCTCTGCCTCAGCGAGTTCCTTCCGGATTTTCTCCGCGTTAAGCTGGCCTTCTTCGATCTTTCGCCGCCGATCGTCGAGCACGGCCAGGATCGGTTTGTAAGCGAACTGCCGCAGCAAAAAAGCGACAATACAAAAACTCACCACCTGGGAGAGGAATAATTGCCAATTCCAACCGAAGGTATCAGCCGTATCGTGAAGCATCTCGGCAAAACCTCCCGCAGCAGCAGCGATCATCGGATTCATAAGATAAAACTCATGCGCGCGGGCAATTCGCCCGGGCCCTTTAAAATGTTAGTGACCGAGCAGGAATAACGCGTAGAACACGATCGCCTCGGTGAACGCGATGGCGAGAATTCCATGCACTAAGACCTGGGTGAAGGCACCGGGATT
>QHOI01000176.1 GCA_003218705.1 Verrucomicrobiota bacterium
GATCACGAGACTTTTGCTCACCGGCGTGTTGCTGCGATCAGCGCTGTTGTTGATTGAAACGAGCACATTCGCTTCCGGAAAATAGGTCGCCGTACAACGCCGCGCGATCTCCATCGGCGCGACCATGAAATGGCAGGCCGTGCGCGTTTCATCTCTGTAGTAACTGGTTAGATCAACGAGCTGGCCTTGCCGTAGACCGGCAGCCTTGATGTCATCGCCATTCATGAAGATGACGCGGCGCCCATTGTAAACGCCGCGATAGCGATCATTCAGTCCATAGATCGTCGTGTTGAACTGATCGTGGCTCCGCACCGTCGTCATCAAATATTGATCCGGCGCGAGATTGGGCGGCGTCAGCTGCGAAATGCTGAACTTCGCTTTGCCTTCGGGATTGTTGAATTTCCGGCGATCACGCGCGTCGTTCGGCAAATAAAAAACATCTTTGCGAATCCGCGCGTTGAAATTCTCGAATCCAGGAACCACGCGCTCAATGCGATCGCGGATCCGATCGTAATTCGCGACCAGGCCGTCCCAACCAACCGTCGAACGCGAGCCGAGAGTCGCCTTTGCCAGACCGGCAACGATTGCTGGTTCGCTGAGGAGATGTTGACTCGCGGGCTCAGCGTGTCCGCGGGACGGATTGATGATTCCCATCGAATCTTCGACGGTCACAAATTGTTCGCCTGATTCCTGTCGATCAATTTCCGAACGGCCGAGACAAGGGAGAATCAATGCGATTTCGCCGGTAATCAGGTGCGCACGATTCAATTTCGTCGAGACGTGTGCGGTGACGCGGCATTTCTGCAACGCCTTGGCGGTGTATTCGGTATCGGGTGGTGCCGCGAGAAAATTTCCGCCCATCGCGAAGAAGAATTGAATCTCGCCTTCATGCATTTTCTTGATTGTCTCGACTGTGTTGGTGCCGTGCCCGCGCGGCGGACTGAATTGAAATTCGCGGCCGAGCTTGTCACGAAAGGCGTCGGTCATTCGCTCCCAGATCCCCATCGTGCGATCGCCCTGAACGTTGGAATGCCCGCGTATCGGACACGGACCTGCGCCGCGTTTTCCGATATTGCCGCCGAGCAGAAGAAAATTCATCACTTCCTGGATGGTGGCCACGGCGTTCTTGTGCTGCGTCAATCCCATCGCCCAACAACAAATGATGCGCTTGGCGCGCATCGCGATTTCAGCGGCGGTGCGAATCTGTTCGCGCGTGAGGGCGCTGATTTCGAGAATCTGATCCCACGGCGTCGCGCACACGTGCGCAGCGAATTCTTCGAACCCGGTCGTGTATTGATCAATGAATTGTCGATCTAACGCCGCGCCCGGGCGGCGGTCCTCTTCCTCGAGCATTTCTTTCATGATCCCGCGCATCGCGGCCATGTCCCCGTTGATCCGGACCGGCAACCACAGATCGGCCAGCGGCGTTCCGCGATTGAGCAGCATCTTGGCCGCGAACTTCAGCGGGTTTCGATACTCTTGCGGATTCGGATTCACCACTGAGATCAATCCCGTCTCGCGGATCGGATTGATCGCAACAATCGTCGCGCCGCTTTTCTTGGCTCGTTCCAACGTCGTCATCATGCGCGGATGATTCGTGCCGGGATTCTGGCCGATGATGAAAATGGCGTCGGTCCATTCAAAATCTTCGAGCCGGACGCAGCCTTTGCCGATGCCGATGCTCTCCTTCAACGCGACGCCGCTCGATTCGTGGCACATGTTGGAGCAATCGGGCAGATTGTTGGTGCCGAATTGCCGCGCGAAGAGCTGATAAAGAAACGCCGCTTCGTTACTGGTGCGACCGCTCGTGTAAAACGTGGCCGCATTCGGCGTCGGCAACGCGTTCAATTCGCGCGCCATCAATTCGAACGCGTCGTTCCAATCGATCGGCTGGTAATGCGACGCGCCTTCGCGTTTTACCATCGGATGAACCAGCCGACCTTGCAGCTCGAGCCAGTGATCGGTCTGCTCTTGCAGATCCGCGATCGAATGCTTGCGGAAGAATTCTGGACCGATTTGCTTCTTCGTTGCTTCGCTGGTCAGCGCTTTGACGCCGTTCTCGCAAAACTCGAACACGTGACGATCGCGATCCGGATTCGGCCAGGCGCAACTCTGGCAATCGAACCCATCTTTTTTATTGATCTTGAGCCAATCGCTAATGGCGCGCGCAAAACCCGTTTCGCGCGCGGTGAATTTCAAAGTTTCGGCGAGGGCGTGCATTCCGGCCGCCACCCGATCCGGTGCGCGCAATTTCACCTGCGCCTGTTCTTCGGGTGGCTGTGCTCCGGGTGTTCGATCCCTGCTCGGTTCGGGCTTGGATGATTGATCCAGCTTCATGTCGATCTAACGCGCTGGCGCGACGAAATCTAAATCAGCTTTCGAATCCCGTCCGCAAGATTCGCTGCTGGTAATTTCAGCGAGCGGCCTGTTTCTCAATTTGGTGCCGG
>QHOI01000186.1 GCA_003218705.1 Verrucomicrobiota bacterium
ACCGCCGCCTCGTCAGCCGAACTTTTTTGAACGTCTTTTCTGAGGCAAACGGCCCGCGCCGCAACCCGCGCCGACTCCGGTCCGCCGTCGTTTTTAACAATCAATGTCGATCCAACGAGCAATGAACAGTTCTTTGGCCGGGTTTCGGCTCTCGATCGCGCAACCTTTAGAAATTTATGTTAGACAGAGTGAAGAAAATTTTAGGTCTTACGTCACGCAAGACCGGCAACAAATTAGTAGTCAGCGTGGAGAAGCTCGAGCGTCGCGTGGCGTTGCTCGAGAATGGCCGTCTCGAAGAATACAGCGTCGAGCGTAGCGGCTCGCGCCAGATAGTCGGCAGCGTTTACAAAGGCCGCGTTAAAAACATCGAGATGGGTTTGAAGGCGATGTTCGTCGACATCGGCCTCGACAAAAATGCCTTTCTCCATTTTTGGGACGCGCTTCCGGCCGCGCTCGACAGCGGAATTGAAGAAGTCGACCGGCCATCAAAGAAACAACGCAAGCGAATCACAGCGAAAGATATCCCGAACATTTATCCGGTCGGTTCGGAGGTCATCGTTCAGGTCACAAAAGGGCCGATCGGAACAAAGGGTCCTCGTGTGACGACCAATTTGAGTTTTGCCGGTCGCTACCTCGTTCTCATGCCGTTCAGCGATCGCAGCGGAATCTCGCGCAAGATCGAAGACCCGAAAGAGCGCAACCGTCTCCGGAAAATTTTGCGCGAGCTCGATATTCCGGAGGGGCTCGGCGTCATTATTCGCACAGTAGGCGAGGGCCAACGGGCGCGCTACTTCGTGCGGGATTTGCGATTTCTTCTCGATCAGTGGGCCGAAGTTGAGCGGCTGATTCGGGACCAGCCCGCGCCCTGTCGCGTTTTTGAAGAGCCGGACCTGGTCGAGCGAACGGTGCGCGATTTTTTAACCGAAGAGATCGACGAGGTCCTTTGTGACGATCGGGAAGCCGTAGAACGAATGAACCAGCTCGTTGAAAAAATTTCACGTCGGGCGCGGAATCGTTTGAAGTTCTACGACGGTGCCACCCCTATTTTCGAAGCGCTCGGCATTCAAAAACAAATCGACGACGCGTTTCATCGGCAGGTTTGGCTGCGGTGCGGCGGTTACATCGTGATCGACGAGACCGAAGCGCTGGTGGCGGTGGACGTAAACACCGGCCGAAACAAAGGCGGCCGCGATGTCGAGAAGACGATCTTGCAAACCAATTTGGAGGCCGCCGACGAAATCGCGCGGCAACTGCGTTTGCGCAATATTGGCGGTCTCATCATTGCCGATTTCATCGACATGAAGGGCCGCAAAGATCAACAGGCCGTTTTCAATTTGATGAAGGAACGGCTCAGACGCGACAAAGCCAAAACGCACGTATTGCCCATTTCGCAGCTTGGTCTGATGGAAATGACGCGGCAACGCGCGCAGGAAAGTCTAAGCGATACGATTTACGAAAATTGCCCTTACTGCGGCGGTCGTGGCGTCGTCAAGACTTCCATGACCACCAGTGTGGAACTGCATCGGACGCTCAATACTGTGATGCGTAAATATCAGGACAACGTGCACGATTTTCGCGTCATCTTGAATCCGGACGTGCTGAAGAGATTGAAGGAAGAGGACGAAGAATTGTTGATCGAGCTCGAACGGCGTTACGCCGGCCGATTGATGTTTCGCGGCGATCCGACTTATCATCACGAAAAATTTATCGTCACCGACGCGAACACAGGCGCGGAGCTAAAATCGTAGGTTTTCGATCGGTTCGACCCCCGGCGCGGCGAAGCAGTCAATTTTTGGGTCCAATGGCGCGGCTCCTGGGCTGGGTCCGTCGGCCCAAGCGAAGTCGGGAGGCGGCATTTCCGGGTTGACCGGATGTTGCCATTTTGTTAGAACCGCCGCCCTGGGGAAATTGGGCTAAAATTCGGTGCTTGACGCTAGGCGTCAGTTTCGTGTTAAAAGCACGGGTGCATTGAAATTCAGCTTCGATTAAGCCCTGAAACAGCCTCTAAAAAACTATTTTATTTTTTTATTGACGAACTTCTGAAGAAACCCTAAACGCATAGCCAAGTTATGAAAAAACTGACCTTAACCTTTTGTGCATTGTTCGCACTCCTCGTAGTGGCGCCGGCTCTTTATGCCGACGGTCCGGAAAAATATTCCGGCAAAGAAAAAGAAGTGATGCAGCCGGCCCCGCCCGTGTGCGATTTTTATCGCGCTCATGAATGGGATCTCAGCATCTGGGGCGCGTACGCGTTCGCAGCCGATACCGGGCAATTCAACGTGCCGAACGATGATCCGTTCTTTCCGGACAATGATGTTACGAACGAGACGGTTCTCAGTATTTTTGGAACTACTCTCGGTGTTATCTCCTCAAGCGAGCCACGGAACTTCAATCCGAACGAGCGGGTTAATATCGGTCGGGTCAGCAAGAACCAATTATTCGCCCGAGACGATGTCTGGGGCGGCGGTGCCGATGTGAAATATTTCTGGAGCCGGTACTTTGGCGTCGGCATTGAAGGTGTCGGCCTCGCTGCGAAAACGAATTTCGCCGGAGGCGGCTTGCTTACATTGACCGGACGCTACCCGTTCGGACGTTTTGCTCCGT
>QHOI01000187.1 GCA_003218705.1 Verrucomicrobiota bacterium
AGCAGCGCGTAATGATATTCAAAGTCATTCGCCAGCGTCTCGTCGATCAGCTCGTAATAACGGTGATCTTTGCATTTGTCCTGAAACGCGCGTTTCCACGCTTCCAAGTCTCGGACGCCCGAAAGCGTCAGGATTCTGGCCGTTCCTTGAGCGAAAGGAACGACAACGTCACCGCGCATTTTCGCCACGGGACGAATGCGTCCGACTGGCGGATCGATTCGCCGCGTCGACGTTCTGCACTTTGAGCACGCCGCTGCGGATATGCAGGTCGCGTTGTGGGAACGCGATTTCGATTCCGGCTTCACGCAGCTTCTGCTCCATCGCGAAATTGAGATCGCTCCGATAACGGCGCGGCCGATAGCTCATCTCGCTGCTCCAGACGACCAACTCAAAATCAATGGAATTCTCGCCGAATTTCTCCAGGAAAACGCTCGGCGCCGGATCTTTCAGAGTGTTCGCGTTTTCGCTGGCGGCGGCGAGCAGCGCTTCGCGGACTTTGTTCACGTCGCTGCCGTAGGCGACGCCCACCGGCAGGCGAAATCGCACCCGCGGATCGCCATAGGTCCAGTTCGTCACCGGCGAGTCGATGAATTTCGTGTTCGGGACAATCATGGTGATGTTGTCGTTGGTTACAATCACGGTGCTGCGGGCCCGAATGTGCTGCACCTGACCGGCAATTCCCGCGACTTCCACTCGGTCGCCCACCGTGATTGGACGTTCAGCCAAAATAACGAGGCCGCTGATAAAATTGCTCGCGATGTTTTGCAGACCAAAGCCAACGCCGACGCCAACCGCGCCAGCAAAAACCGTCAGGGCCCCGAGGTGAATGCCGGCATTATCGAGAACGATAAAGATTCCGACGATGAGGACGACGTTGCTGACGATCTGCGCAATTGCGTATTGCAAAGACCGATCGAGCCCGCTTTTCGCGAGAAAGCGATTGAAGAGAAAACGTTTTGTCCGGGATGAAATCCAGAAAACCGCGATCAGCAGCGCGATGAGCAGGAAAATTTGAACCAGGCTCAGAGTGACGCCCGGTAACGGCGCATTCCAGGACAACGGCACGCCGGCGGCGTTGACCGCGTTCATTGTAAAAAACGCAACTGCGGCCACGCTCAGGATCGTGGTCAGGATTGCGATCAGATTGACGTCGATTTTAAAGCGGCTGAAAACACGCCGGACCGCATCGCTTTGCAGCGCGCGGGCCGCTAGCACGCCAATCGAAAACCAAATGACGAACGCGACGATGCCGAGAAACGACACATCGTGTCCAAAGACGTGGAGCAATGGCTTTTGCAGCAGCCCGAAATCCATTGTCGTTAGTCTGGGCGCGTTGCGCGCCCGCGCAACCAGGAAACAAAAAACACGGCTGAAGCCGTGTTTTTCATTTGATTAAAAATGGCTGGATGAGCGGATTAGCTGCTCGCTCCGGCTTCGCCGCCATCCGGCGTCTTGGCGCGTTCTTTGATGTAGTTGATCACGTCGCCGACGGTCTGCAGTTTTTCAGCATCTTCGTCCGGCACTTCGACGGAAAATTCCTCTTCGAACGCCATCACCAATTCCACGATATCGAGCGAATCGGCGCCCAAGTCCTCGATAAACGACGCCTGCGGCGTAACTTGCTCCGGATTCACGCCGAGCTGTTCGACGATGATGTCCTTGACCTTTTCCTCAATCGTTTTGTCGGCCATAAAAATTTTTTGGGTTGGAGCGCAACGCTTACCCCACACGCTGCCGCACCGCAAGCAAAAGAATTAGCGAAAATTCCGCAACCAAATGCCGCTGTCCAGAGCGCGAGCTATTTACTTCTTTTGCCCTTGGCGTAGAGAACATTCGTGTCTGACGCCCCTGTCGAACTCGACGAGTTAGTCGATCTGAAAATGCTGCCGGCCTGGGTGAATGAGCCCGCGCCGACCGAACGCTACGCCGGGCATGAAGGCGAAGATCAGCGCGAGCGTCGCTCGCGTGATCGGCGACCGCGCGATAAGCGCGGACTGGATCGAAAACGTTCAAGGCCGGGTTTCGATCGCCCGACTCAAAAAGGGAAAATGTCGGAGCGACCGCTTCGGCAGGATCGTCGGCCTCCGCGCGCGCAGGATCGACATCGGAAAGATCGGCCGGGGTTTGTTGATCGCCAGCCCAGTGGCAGTGCGGCTCGCACCTCGGACCGGCCGTTGCCGCCGATCGCGGTCAAATTTTTGCCGCGGGTGTCTGCTTTCGAGAACGTCGTCGCGCAAATCAAGTCCGGCTCGGTCGCGTATTCGTTATTCGCACTGGCGCGGCTTTTTTTGGAGAAAGCGACGCGTCACGATGTTCAATTGACCGCGCCGCCCGAGTCGCCGCTCTTTCAATTGGGCGAAAACGGCGACGTCTCAGTCGATCGACAATTTCTCGAGCGTAATGCGTTTCGTTTTGGGCAAGCCGACTTTTACAAGGTCGACATCACCGAGACGGAGCCGATCAAAGGAAACTTTACCAACGTCGCGCGGTGCCGGCTGAGCGGCACATTGCTCGGCCCGACCAATCATCACGATTATCAGCGCCGGCTCCGAAATTTGTACGAGCAGCGGTTCAACCGGCGGATGAGCTTCGCTGATTATCAACGCCAAATTCAGATCGTGACCGATTCGGCCGAGATCGAGAAGTGGAAGGAAGACGCGCGCAAAGTGACGACGTTCTCGACGTTGCGCGAGGAAACGCCGACCACGTTTTCGTCAGCGGCCGAGAC
>QHOI01000188.1 GCA_003218705.1 Verrucomicrobiota bacterium
TCTATTTCGAGATCTTGAACTTCGCCGTCTCTGCCAGCGCGTCATCGACGTAAAATTCCACTCGATAATTGCCGGGCGTCCACCCGCCTTCGGGTTTTGAAAGCGTAAACACGCCATGCGCATTCGGAGCCGGTGAGACGGTACTGGATTCATCGAGCTGGTAATCGGCCGAGACATCAGCAACGTTCTTGGCGATAAAGACGGCGCGAACCTTGGCGTGAGCCGGCAGCCCGTGTCCGTGCCACTGGGCATAAATCGCCGGAGTGTCTGCCTTGAATTCGGTTTTCAATTCTCCCGTGGCTTTGCTGGAGACACCGGCAGAAAGTTTCTTAGGCCGAGGCGTCGCATATTTTTGCGGCGCAGATGTGATCCTAGGCGGCCCCTTCAGCTTTAATGAGCTTTTCTCCAACACGCCTCCCGACGGCGCTTTCACCACGGTCTCGACTTTCACGAAACCGCTTCCGGGAACAAACCAGCGATCGATCGTCGCCGGTGCGGGCGAAGTTTGCTCGCAGTGAATGCGCCAGGCGTGAAATTTCCCGGCCGGCACGTCGACTTCTTCCTCGCCGGTGATTTCGTAGCGTTGTTTTACTTTTGTATTGGCGATCGTCCCATCGAAGTTCCAGCCGGCTCCTGTTTTCAACGGCGTGGGCAACATGAGTTGCGGGGGAATTAATCTTGTGATCGTGCCTTGAGAGTCTACCCGTGCCGGACAAATGATCCCGCGTTCTTCGACGGCGACGAGATCGACGCTTTCGAGAGTGTGGTCGCGATAGATTTCAAGGCGCCGCAAATCTTTATTGTCGATTTTTTCGATGCCGCCGAGACGATAGGTGACCGCAAGATGCTCTTCTTCCTTCGGCTCGGTTAAGTCGAAACTCTCGATCGGTTTTTCCTGCACCAGGTCGTAATTCCAGGTAGTCCCCTCCGCGCTCGGGAAAAGCGGTGGCTCAGCCGCGCCGCAAACGAGCGGCAGGAGTCCAAGAGCGAAAACGGCCACTTTCATCTCCGGTGAGACACAAGCGGGAGACGAAAGTTCAATCGCGTCATGACTGAATTTAATTATGATGGCGAATGCGAATCTTTGGCGCGCGCTTTGTCTTTCCAGCGGTTCTCGCGGCTTTATTAGGCTTCGGATCAATCGGCTGCGCTGCGTCGTCGATGCAAGATCGATCCGCCCAGGGACCGATTCGCCAGGGGGAACATGTGGTGGTCGTGGTCTGGGACGGGATGCGGCCGGATTTCGTCAACGAACAAAGCACACCCGCGCTCTGGAAACTGGCGCACCGCGGTGTCACTTTTCGAAATCATCACTCGGTCTTTCCAAGCGCCACGATTGTTAACGGTACTGCAATCAACACCGGCGTTTACCCAGATCGCAGCGGCGTCCTGGCTAATCACGATTACCGGCCCGAGATTGACGCGAAGAGGTCCATCGATGTCGAAAATGCGCGGGTCGTTCGCAAAGGTGACGAGCTGAGTGGTGGAAAGTACATCGCCCTTCCGACGATTGCCGAATTAATTCGCAACGGCGGCGGCAAAACGGCGATCGCTACCGCTAAGACGGTCGGGCTCTTGTTCGATCGACACGCAGATCCTCGGAGCGGACAGAATATTTTCGCCGGCGACTCGGCGCCCCCCGAAGCCATCACCGAGATTGTAAAAACGCTCGGGGCATTTCCTCCTGCGATGCAACCAGCCGATCGGGATGCGTGGACAACGAAAGCGCTGACTGATTTTCTTTGGGAGAAGGGCATTCCACAATTTTCGTTGCTCTGGCTCAGCGAACCCGATGACACCGAGCACAAAACCGCACCGGGCGCGCCCGCAGCAATTGCCGCGATAAAATCCACTGACCACAATCTCGCGTGGGTGCTCGCGGCACTGGATCAACATCAGGCAGGGTCGACAACCGACATCTTTGTCGTCTCCGATCATGGCTTTTCCACCATCGCGCGCTCGATTGATATTCCGAAGATTTTGCGCGATGCCGGTTTCGATGCGGTGACGGAGTTCACGCGCGAACCGAAGCCCGGTCAAATCATGATCGTTGGCAACGGCGGCGTAGTTTTGTTTTACGTGATTGGTCATGACGCGGCGGTCACGCGCCGTCTCGTGGAATTTTTGCAGCAAACGGACTTTGCGGGAGTCATCTTCACGCGCGAACCGATGGATGGAACGTTTACGCTCGATAAAGTCAGGATCGATAACCAGCATGCGCCCGATGTGGAGATGGCGTTTCGGTGGAACGAAAATAAAAACCAATTCGGCTTCGCCGGAATGATAGACGCCGATTGGCAACGCGCGGCGGGGAAGGGAACGCACGCGACCCTTAGCAAATTCGATATGCATAATACGCTGATTGCGGCCGGACCGGACTTTCATCAAGGCGAGGCGGATGAGTTGCCAAGCGGCAATGTTGATCTTGCGCCGACGATTTTCGCGATTCTTGGAATCAAATCGCCGGCGGCGATGGATGGCCGCTTCTTGGCGGAGGCAATGGCTAGCGCCGAGCCTTTGAGATCGAAAACCGAAACGCTCGAAGCGAAGCGGAAATTTCCCGGCGGGACATGGCAACAGAACCTGACCATTTCGCACGTCGGGTCGACAGTTTATTTCGACGGCGGCAACGGCGGCTTCATACGCTAGCCGCAGGATGGTCGACTAGGTCAAAACCCTAGATCCAGTATTCGAAAAACCGCTGACATGGCTTTGATCTTGCTGAAACT
>QHOI01000064.1 GCA_003218705.1 Verrucomicrobiota bacterium
CACGTCGCCGGCCGTGAGAAAGAATGAAGCATCGAGAATATCTTCCGGCTCGTGCACTTTCGTCCGTCCGATTTGAAGAACGACGTCGCCGGGTTTCATTCCCGATTCAGCGGCCGGCGTGTCTTTCATGATCTCTTTTGTGACTGCGCGCGAGCCTTCTACGGGTGCGCTCGCTTCCGCTACGTTCGCACCGATCCAGCCGTGCCTCGGTTCGCCAAAGCGCACAAAATCGCTCCGTATTTTTTCCGCCGCCTCAATCGGCAATGCGTAACAGGAATTATTTTCAAAGGTGTAGAGCAGAATTCCGACGACTTCGCCTTTCAAATTCAGAAGTGGAGCGCCGCCTTCACCGCGCTGCGGTGGCAAATTCACTCGCAGGTGTTTGGTTGGAAAATATCCGCCGAAACATTTGCGATCGAAACCGGCGATCATGCCAAAGCTTGGGGTTTCCGCCAGATCGAGCGGATAACCAATTGCAACGACCGGAGTAGCGATTTCAAGCTGATCCGAGTTGCCGATTGGCAGCGCCGGACTTGCGAGATCCACTTTCAACATCGCGATACCGCTCCGAAGATCAGCCATCAACTGACGCGCTGGATATTTTTTGCCCTTAAACTCAACGGTGACGTTCTCGGCTTCGCCCCCAACCGAATAGGCCGTATAAAGCGTGCCGGTCGGATCGACAAAGAAGCCGGTGCCGGAGAGCTCGCCGTGTTGATCCGTTGCCTCGATTTTGACTACAGCTTTAGCGCAGCGCTCGAAAACATCTTTGACCTCGCGGCTAAGCGAAGTGGCGGATTCCGGTGTTTGCTGCGCCGAAAGGGAAGCGGCCGCCGCAAGAAACGCGAGTTTTGCCAGCAAGCGAAACCCCTGGCCCGAGCTAGAACTTGAAAGTCGTCTCATAACTCACAGGTACGCTGTCGAGCACATAGCGAGGCGTAGCGCTCCGGTGAGTTTGGGCGCTTTCCTTAATATTGCGAAGCGACCGCGTGTTAAAGACCCGTGTCGCCACGGGCGATGCCAGAGTCCATTCCGGTTCAGTGCTGGCAGGCACGACCAACACTGGGCGATCTTTGGCGGCAACCGTGGCCGGCTGTGGCGCCTCGTAAATCCGCAGCGAAATAACTGCCGCGCACACGAGCACGGCGGTGACCGCGGCTGGATAGGAGGTAAGAGTTGAGAGGTTGAAAGAGAGGGCAAAATCTCGCGCCCGATCGACGCAGATTCGCCAAAGCGGTTGCCGCAATAGTTCGTCGCGCTGACGACGATGAAATTCGTGCAAGAAATTCTCGAAATAACCGGGCGTCGGTTGTTCGTAACGTTTGAGGCGAAGCAGCTTCGTTATTTCGTTGTCGTTAAACTCGTCCATGGGCGCTGATCAGGTGACCGGATTTTTTCGAAACTCGTCTAGATAATTTTGCAGTTGCCGGTTGGCGTAGAAAAGCCTGGAGCGTACTGTGCCTTCTGAAACACGCAAGATTTTACTGATTTCCGCGTGGGGCATCCCCTGAATATGGAACATCGTGACCACTGCTCTGTGTTCATCAGACAATTTCATCATCGCCTCGTTCAACCTTTTTTGGAGCTCGGACAGGTCGGCTTCCCGCACCGGACTGGTGGAGGCGGTCGCCTCGAGGAATTCCTTGTCGTTCTGAATGCTGGCATCGACATCGTCCAGGCTGAGCTGGAAACGGCGGCCACGTTTTTTGAGAAAATTCAGCGTCATGTTCACCGCGATCGAATGGATCCAAGTGTAAAAGGACGACTTCCCCCGGAAGCCGCGGATCGCCTTGTAAGCCTTGGAAAAAATGTCCTGCAACAGGTCGTTCGTGTCCTCATGGTTCGAGGTCATGTTGTAAACCAACCCGTAGAGACGCGGCGTGTATTTCACCACCAGCTGATCGAAGGCGCTCGCGTCGCCTTCCTGCGTGCGCGCCACCAATTGCTGGTCTTCGTCCTTCCGAGGCTCGTCCATCGCGTTTCTTTTAGACTTAACACCGGCATCCGGCCCGGACGACAACAAATCGGTCAGGCGTCGAGCCGGTGGTAACGCGATCGCAGGATTCATCTTCTTCAAGCTGCGCGGGATCAATCGCGCCGGTCGCGCATCGACATTAACCAAAGCAGGTTGCCGAGCGCGGCGATAAAGGCCGCGACGTAGGTCAGCGCGGCGGCGTTGAGCACCTTGTTCACGCCGGCCACTTCTTCCCCCGGCTGCACAATGTGCATCTGTTGCAGAATAATTTTCGCCCGCCGCGACGCATCAAATTCCACTGGGAGCGTGATCAACTGGAAAATGGCGAGGATGAGGTAGCAATAGATTCCGAGCGTGATCAGGCCCGCGATGCGGAACCAAAAACCGCCAATAATGATGAACGGCAACATCTGGGAAGCAACCATTGTCACCGGCACAATCGCCATCCGGGCCTTCAACGGCGCGTACGCTTTTGCGTGTTGAATCGCGTGTCCGGTCTCGTGGGCTGCGATCCCGAGCGCAGCCACCGAGGGCGTGTTATAAACATTGCTCGAAAGACAAAGCTTCTTGTTCGCCGGATCGTAGTGGTCCCCCAGGAAATCGTTTGTCTCCACCACATCGACATCGTGGATTTGGGCGGCCTGCAAGATCTCGCGCGCGCATTCGGCGCCGGTGATGTTGGAGCTGGCCCGGACCTTCCCCCAACGATTGAACGCGCCGGTCACGCGAATCTGGGCCCAGATTCCAAGAATCGCCGGCACGATCAGGTAGAGAAAGAAGTGATGACCGCCAAAGCCGATTGGATAGAACATGCCTGTGGTAATCTAGTTGCCTAAATTAGACGCTCAACTGCGCAGGGCGTTCATTTCCACCGCTCCATTCGGAATGACGACGCACGGCGTCGTCAGATCTCGAGCTGCTTGGGAAATCGCGATAGAATCTTGCAGCCTGTCGTCGTCACCACGACCACGTCTTCGTGCCGCACTCCGCCGAGCCCCGGATAATAAAGTCCCGGTTCAACCGTCAGCACTTGTCGATCTTTCAGCGTCACTTTCTGAAGCCGCGGGTATTCGTGAATCTCCAAGCCGAGCCCGTGGCCGGTGCCGTGAAAAAATCCGACGTTCTTGCCTTTGCGGACTTCGGTCGGATAGCCGCGCTTCTTGAAAAGCGCTTGGATAGCTTTGTGAATTTTCATTCCGTCGATCCCGGCTCTGATTTCGCGAAGCGCGAGCTCCTGCCCCTCTTTCACCGTTTCCCAAAGTTTGCGCTGCGCATCGTTCGCTCGTCCACGGACAACAGTCCGCGTCATATCGCCCCAGTAGCCGGTCTTGGCGTCGCGCGGAAAAATATCGAGAATGATCAACGAGTTCGCGGAAAGCGGACCGAAGCCGCGCTCGTGCGGATCGCAGGCCTGATCGCCGCCGGCGACGATTGTGTTCGTCGGCGTGCCGCCGGCGCGCAGCATCGCGGAATCGATTTCGGCGCGCAGCATTTCGGAGGTGAGCGTTTTGCCCGACCAGCGCAATTTCCTTCCGGCCGGTTTCGACGCCTTCAAAACTTCCATCGCGCGGGCCAGACCCGTTTCGGTAAGGCGCAACGCGCGACCAATTAACTTCAGCTCCTCATCCGTTTTGGCTTCGCGTTCCGGCCAAAAGAGCCCGTTGGTCGTGGCAAGATTGACATCGTTCTTTGCCAGCTCCCGGGCATACCCGAGCTGAAAATTCGCCGGAACGAGAGCGCTTTTTACGCCGCGCTTGCTCAGAAAATGCGCGAGCACTTTCTCATAAGGCGGCGCTTGTTTCGCTTTACCCTGCACTTCGCGCTCGAGTTGATTGAACGAAACGAACTCGTCGACCTTTGCGGTCCTGCGACCACGATCCATCTCCAGGTCGCTCAAAACGATTGTGCGCTTTCCGTTTTGCTCGAGAAAAATGAATGGGTCGCCAGCCCAAAACTTGGTCGCGTAAAGCATGTCGGCATCGATGTCGCTTGCCGCGACGATCAGTCGGGTTCCATTCTCAGCGTTCTTCATAGTAGCTTGAATTGTAGGGCAACCGAATCGGTTGCCAAATAAAGATCAGTCTGAATACCGCCAGTCCGGCTCGGACTTAGATTCGCCGGACTTCGAGTTGGCGGCGCAGGATCCAGAAGAGCAACCCGAGCATGCCCAACGTCGAGCCAATCAACACGAGCGTGTTGAAGACAAAGACGCTGATTTTGACTCCGAGGTAGCGTTTCTCTGCGCCGAAGAAAACATTCGGCCGGCTTCCGCGGCGATAATCGCTCTGCTCCATTTCCGCGTTCGAAATCAGGTCGGAAACCTTCTGGTTCACATAGATCTGTTCCGCCGTGACCGCGCCTTTCGCCTGTTTGAACGCGCCCGAGTCAAAGGATCGCTTTCGATCAAGCACTTGATCGACCTCCTTGAGATAATGATCGAGCTCGTCGGCGGATTGCGCTTCGAGGCCGGACAAAACCGCGAGCACTTCCTTCAACTCGTCGAGTCGCTTCCCTTCGGCGGGGTCTTGTCGATGTCTCCCGACAATGGAATCGATCTCGCGTTGAGCGCGCTCCTGCCGGGACGTGAGCGGATTCAATTTTGCCTGGGCCACAATCATTTCTTCGTAGGACCAGCGCATCGGAATAAATTGGCACACGAACGGCACCTGTAATTTGCTTTCCATCTTTTTGCTGCGGTCTTTGGTCGGATGTTCGTGGAACCAGCGAGTCAGCGAGTAAACCAGGCTGAGATTGCGGTTCATGTCCTCATACTTAATGAGGGCGCCGCTCATCAGAATCTGCGGAATCAAAACCAACGGCACGATGTTGGCCGCGGTTTTGGCGTCGGAAACCAGTGATGAAACGAGTAGACCAAGCGCGAGACTTCCGACCGCGGTCATGAACATCAGCGCGAGATGGGTCCAAAACATTCCCCGCATCTCAAGAACGTAGTTGCCGATCAGGACGAAGAGGACGCACTGGATCAGGGCGAAGACCGACAACGACGACATCTTCGCGAAGATGTAATACGGCAATCGGACATCCAGATTGCGCTCGCGTTGCAGCACCGGCCGGTCGCGAATGATGTCGTCGGCGCTGTTGGTCAGCGACAGAAACATCACTACCAGCAATCCCAGAAACAAATAGGTCGGGACGTGGAAAGCCGATGCGAAATCGTATTTCCCACTTTCCGAATAACGCAGCAGGGAGCCAATCAAGAGAGCGAGAACGGGCGCGGCACAGGTTGTGATCCAAATGTTGGCGCGGTTGCGCAGCTTGCTGATGAATGAGCGTCGCAGGAGCGCGCGGAACTGGGTCCACTCGTCGTGCCAGCGAATCGGCAGTCGTTTTTTCCTTTGGGGCGGTGCCGAGGGCAACTGCGGCACCTGTTCGCGACGCAGCGACACCTGTTTGACGTCCTGGATCAGGCGAAACGCTTCATACTTATCGCGCCAGAATTCCGGCGAGTAACGCCGCGCTGCCACCAACTGCCCGCGACTATTCTCCTCATAGATAATGTCGCCGCTCAAATCGCGCAGCGGCGTTTCGAGCACATCGAAAATGAATTCCGGTCGCGTTGTCCCGCACGAAGGACAGGCACCGAGGTCCGCCCCGAACTGATGCTGATGCTCAGCCTCGGCAAAATAGCGAAGCATTTCGGTTGGCGTCCCGAAGAAGACGAGCCGGCCGCCTTTATCGAGAAGGATTGCCTTATGAAACAACTGGAACAGTTTGGAGCTCGGCTGGTGAATGGTGACGATGATGATTTTGTTGTGCGCCATCGAGCGAATGATCTCGATCACGTGCTCGGAATCTTTCGACGAAAGTCCCGAAGTTGGCTCGTCGAACAGATAAACGTCCGACATTCCAATCATGTCGAGCCCGATGTTGAGCCGTTTCCGTTCGCCGCCGCTCAACGTTTTCTTGATCGCGGCCCCGACAACGGCGTCGCGGCGTTCGCCCAATCCGAGCTCGACCAGTTTGGCTTCCAGTCGCCGCATTCGGTCGCGCCGTGAAAGGTGCGGTGATCGAATCGCGGCCGCAAATTGCAGATTCTCGCCGATGGTCAAATGCTCGTCGAACGCGTCTTCCTGCGGAATGTAGCTGACGTATTTTTTGAGCTCGTCCAGGTTCGGATAGAGCGAGCGCCCATTTAAATAAGCCTGACCGCTGGTGGGCTGAAGTTGTCCGGCGAGCACTCTGAGCAACGTGCTTTTGCCCGAACCGCTCGCGCCCATCACGCAGACCAGCTCGCCCCGTGTCAGCGCGAATGAGATTCCCTCCAAGCCGGTGTCGCCGCCGCCGAAACGGTGCGTCACCTCATTCACCTCCAGGGTGCGAATGATGTTTCGCTCTTCCTCGATGATGCGCTCGGAAAAGTTGCAGCGCAGAAACTGCCCGACATCGATCCGGATCGTGTCGCAGTCTTTCAGGGGGTACGTCGATCTGACCGCCACATCGCCGACCAGGATTGGACGATCCGCCTCAATGACTTCCAATTGGCCGACGCGCTGGTCGTAATCACAGAAAATTTTCAGCAACACGTCGCCGCTTGTTCCCGGCGAAAGCAAAATGTCGTCGGGCTGCAGTTTGCTCGGATCGTTCGACACCAAATATTCCGATTTCGACGCTTTGAGTTGAAACCGGCCACCGAACGCACGAGCTCGCCGGCGCAGATCGCTCAAATCCATCTCACTGTCGTTGTGGAAGAGAATTTTGTCGTCCAGGCTCGCCTCCACCTGGGCACCGGACTTGAGTTTCACTCCGTTCAACACCGCATCGACGTCCCGCAACGCTTTCACTCTCACCTTCAATCCGAACGCGATCTCGAGCGCGCTTTCGCGCGTCCGCGCACGTTCCAGACCGACTTCGTCCGCGTCCTTGTTCACCCGCACAAAAATTTGCGGAACGGAAACGTTTTTCTTGGCGTTAAAATACTGGGCCAGCTCCTGGTAGGTCAGCACATGATCACCGATCAGGATCCGCTGCCCCGGATAAATTCGGCAAAATCCGCCCCGCACCAACGGCCGGCCGCGCACCGAAACATTTTGGCTGCTGTAATTCTTCAGCAGAATCAGATCGGAATAGCGAAACGCCATCAATCGATCGCTCTCTACCAGATTTTTCATTCGCACGTCCGCTTTGCCGTTACTGGCGAAAGAAAGTGATTCCAAAGGCGACGCGCCGCGTTGATAGATCGACGGGTCGGCATCTTCCGAAGCGTTTAATTGATACACGATATCGATCGCTTGGGCGGCCATGCCGAGCTGCGACATGAACGAATAAAAGGCGACGACCTGTTCCTGTTTCAGTCCGGCTTGCGAAATGAGATCGTAAAGTTGGACGCCGAGCATGATCTTGCGCTCGGTCGTCAATTGCGTGCTGAGCTTTTGCGCCATCGCCGCCAGATCTTGCTGCTCGTAAAGCGCCTGCCGGAAAAGTTGACGCAACTCAGAATAAACGGCTTCCGGGTAATCGTATCGCAAAAAGCCAAGGCTCGAGTCTATTTCCTCTTCCAGCAGCACCCCGTCGGCTTTCGAAAAACTGGCCAGCACCTGGATCAGCACGGGAAGCAGGTTTGGACCTTCCGAAACGCTGCGCGGTTTGCGTAAGGCGCGCCGCATCAAGCGCCGTCCCTGCCGCCGGACGCGATACGCGAACGGCGTCACCTTTTGCACCGCGCGGTCAAGTTTTTCCGCGACCGTTGAAACGAGCTGAGTCATGCAGAGATTTAGAACGGGAATTTTACCGCGATTAAGAAACTAAGCAATGCACCGGCTCGCTTGATTATCTCGTTACTTCTCACATGTCACTCGCTTGCCGCGCCGTAGCCTTGGCGAAGGCGGGTCACTTTCTAAAAAATGCCAGCCCGGCCCGCACCCTGCTTTTTGCAATGCCACATGTTCATGGTAGCCTCTTTCCTCGTCCGTAATCGCACCCCTTATGCCACAATCCGATCGTAATTCCCAACGCGAGAACAAGCCCCGCGGCAACGAGCCGAACTTCAACTGGCGCGGCGTCATCCTGATCGCGGTCGCCTTCGGCTTTTTTGCGCTGGCGATGCTCTTCTGGCGCGGGAATTATCCGCAACTCGAGGACGTTCCCTACAATCGCTTCCTCGAGCTGCTCGAGAACAAGCAAATCGTTAACGACAAAAATGCGCCGCTCACCTTGTTCGTCGAGGAAGGCCAGCCCACCCAGCAGTTGCGCGGCAAATATATCAAGCAGGGCGCTGGCGGCGCGCAGAACATGGAAGTGCCGTTCCGCACCGTCATTTATCTCAATTTCACCAGCAATTTGCAGGACAAGCTCACCGCCGCCGGAATTCAACCTTCCATTCGTTCCGAATCGCATCCTTTCGGCCAGGCGCTCTTGAGCTTCGGGCCGGTTCTGTTCCTCCTCGCGCTGCTCTATTTTCTTTTCCGCCAGCAAATCCGCATGGCCGGCAAAGGTGCGCTCAACTTCGGCAAATCGAAAGCGCGCATGCTCGCGCGTGACAAAAACAAGATCACCTTCAAGGACGTCGCCGGCGTCGAGGAAGCTAAGGACGAAGTGCAGGAACTGGTCGAGTTTTTGCGCGATCCGAAAAAATTCCAGAAGCTCGGCGGCCGAATTCCGAAGGGCGTGCTGATGGTCGGCCCTCCGGGCACTGGCAAAACACTGTTGGCTCGCGCCATCGCCGGCGAAGCCGACGTTCCGTTTTTCTCGATCAGCGGTTCGGATTTCGTTGAAATGTTCGTCGGCGTCGGCGCAAGCCGTGTCCGCGACATGTTCGAGCAAGGCAAGAAATCCGCGCCTTGTATTATTTTCATCGACGAGATCGACGCGGTCGGTCGCCATCGCGGCCACGGCGTCGGCGGCGGACACGATGAGCGCGAGCAAACGCTCAATGCCTTGCTCGTCGAGATGGACGGCTTCGACACTCAGGAAGGCGTGATCATCATCGCGGCCACCAATCGCCCCGATGTTCTGGACCCGGCGTTGCTGCGTCCCGGACGTTTCGATCGCCAAATCACCGTCAATCTCCCCGACGTGAAAGGTCGCGAAGAAATTTTGCGGGTGCACTCCAAGAAAGTGAAACTCGCGGAAGGTGTCGATCTTGCCGTGGTCGCGCGCGGCACGCCCGGTTATTCCGGCGCGGAGCTCGCCAACGTGATCAACGAGGCGGCGTTGCTGGCCGCGCGTCGCGGACTAAAAGGAATCACGCTCGCTGAATTGGAAGAAGCGCGCGACAAAGTTCGTTGGGGCAAGGAACGCCGCAGTCTCGCGCTCAGCGAAAAAGAGAAAACCAACACCGCTTATCACGAAGCCGGCCACGCCTTGTTGCTCGAGCTGCTTCCGCACACCGAACCGCTCCACAAAGTGACCATCATTCCGCGCGGCCCGTCGCTTGGATCGACCATGTGGTTGCCGGAGGAAGACAAATACACCAATCGCAAAAACGAATTGCTCGCCAGTCTGGCTGTGAAAATGGGCGGCCGCGTCGCGGAAGAAATTGTTTTCGGCGATGTCACCACTGGGGCTGCCGGCGACATCAAGATGGCCACTGCGATGGCGAGAAAAATGGTTTGTGAATGGGGCATGAGCGAAAAACTCGGCATGGTCGAGTATGGCGAGCACGAAGATTACGTTTTCCTCGGTCGCGAACTGACCCGCAACCGCGATTACAGCGAAGCCACCGCCGAAGAAATCGACCGCGAAGTGCGGCGCTTGCTCGACGACGCGTACCAGACCGCCAAACACACCCTCATCGCCAATCGCGACCACCTCGACGCGATCGCCAAAGCGTTGCTCGAATACGAAACGCTCGACGGCTCCCAGATCAAAGAACTGATCCAGCACGGCGAGTTGATCAATCCGCCGCCAAGCGTCACGCCGACATCGGGCGAAAAAATGCCGCCCGAAAAACCGCCACGCCAGGTCGTGGTCGGACCCGAGGCCCCGCCTCTTCCCGGCGCTCTCGGCGGCGCACCGGCGTAGTCCGAGCCGGACTGGCAGTATTCAGATTTGTAGGGCAAGCGCTCCGCTTGCCGCCTGCTTTGTCATGTCGAGTCCCGCCGTCGCGGGAAGGCATCTCTTACTATTTCAAACTTAATTCGGCTGATCACGCCAGTTGGAAGATCGACAAGCGCATGAACGTGATCGGCATTCACATAATTGATCTTCATATAAATGCTTTTGGGTCTTAGCGTATTCAGTCAGATAGCCCGATACGCGCTGTGCAGCGTCTTTAATCAGCACCTTTTCGCGGTTCAACGTTCCCCAGATCAGATGAATCCAGCAGCGAGAATAAGAATGGAGGGACATCGCCTCGATGCTAGGCCGTTGAAACGGCTATTGTCGATCTTGCGCGCGTAACCACCGGTCTAAAGACCGGTGTTAGTGAAGAGCACGACATCCTCCCAAACGTCCTGAATCGTGGACCTCATCGAACTCAGCGGTGCAAGTCAATGACCGCGTCTGCTCGATTAACACCGGCTTTTAAGCCGGTGGTCAGCGCCAGCGCCCATCTACGAAGCCGTTTCAACGGCTTACTCAAGATCTACTCGCGGCGCTGTTTTTCGACGAGGTGGCGCAGCTGCCGCTCCATTGTCTTGAACGCGTCGTGAATCACTTTGTTGAGCGGCTCGTGTGAGCCGTTGTCCATTTGTTTCTCGTCGCTCACCAGCTCGTGACGCGGTCTAACCGTGACATCGATCCGGCAACGATAAGGATTTCCTTTGTGGTGAGTGTGGTTGGGTTGCTCGATCGCGACGTCGCATCGGTTGATGTGGTCGCAAAATTTGTCGAGCCGG
>QHOI01000190.1 GCA_003218705.1 Verrucomicrobiota bacterium
GTGGCAGAAACCTCTACCGGCCCCGGAGTGAAAAGCTTATCGTGCGGTTGCATTAAGGAAACGTCGAACGCACGACACCCAACGTCCAATACAGAATCTGCCGCCAGAGACGGCGGCAGCTACACCTTGATGAAGCTGACGTCACCGCTGCGCTCGACCCGGCCCTTCTTTACTTTGGAGACATCGTCGTCGTGCAAACTCAGGCGCATGTCTTCTTCGACATCGTGGGTGGAAATGTGG
>QHOI01000189.1 GCA_003218705.1 Verrucomicrobiota bacterium
TCGGATCGCCGTCGAGTCGTTGCACTGCACTTCGCATCGCGGCAAGATCGACAACCAGCGGCACGCCGGTGAAATCCTGAAGAACGATGCGCGCGACCACGAACGGAATTTCTTCGTTGGCTGGCTTCTTGGCATTCCATTTCGCCAGCGTCTCGACATCTTTGCGGCGGACTTTCTTGTCGTCACAATTTCGCAGGACCGACTCGAGCACGATCCGAATGCTGACCGGCAATCGCGAAATCTTACCGATGCCTTGTTCCTCCAGCGCCGGCAACGAGTAAAGAAATCCTTCGCGCCTGTTCCCGGCGTCGAATTTGTTCAGCGCTTTGAATTCGTCGATCACTTTAAGTCGGCCAATTTCGCTTTGATTTTACCAAAGTCGGGTAGCTGTTTTGGGTCGTCGTTGCTCTCAGCGTGTTGGATCACGCCGTTCTTATCGATAATGAACGCGGAACGTTTTGGAACGCCGCCCATTCCAAGATTGATTTGCGGCAGAAACGAATCGTAAACCACGCCGTAATCTTTCGCGACTTTGTGCTCGTAATCGCTCAACAGCGTGACGCCGATCTTTTCCTTTTGCGCCCATGCTTCCTGCGCGAACGGATTGTCGCCACTAATTCCGTAAACTTCGCAATTCAATCCGGTGTATTCGCGCAGTCCGTTGCCGACACTGCACATTTCCTCGGTGCAGGTCCCCGTGAACGCCATTGGGAAGAAAAGCAGGAGCGTGTGTTTCTTTCCGAAATTGTCGCTCAATTTGATCTGCTTGGGACCGTCGGCTGTCTTGGTCGAGAGAGTGAAATCGGGCGCTTTAGTTCCAACTGCAAGTGGCATAAACAATCCTCCGGTTTGAGTTTAGAGGGGGAAATTCACTATAAGAAAGCAGCGTGACGCTGCACCCATTTTTTTCTGCAAGTTCCGGTCCGGACTTCCTGCTTTCCTCAGTTCCTTATTGTGATAAATTCTCCGCCGATGGCAGATGATCGCTGGTGAATCGCAAGATTCGCTGGAGGAAAGTCCGAACACCAAACGGCAGCATGCCACGTAGAAAACGTGGGCAGCGTTCTCGAAAGCGAACGTTGACGGAAAGTGTCACAGAAAAGACACCGCCGGTTCTTTGAAAGGAGCGCAGGCAAGGGTGAAAAGGCGAGGTAAGAGCTCACCGCTCGCGGAGTAATTCGCGAGGCACGAAAAACCCCATGCGGTGCAAGACAAAACAGAGGGAGGACAGCCGGTCCGCTACGATCCTCGGGTATCGTCGCATCATGGTCCCGCGATTGCGGGATCGGGCGGTCCCGCGCAAGCGGGATTGAGATAAATGATCATCGTCCCGGAGAAATTCGGGAGACAGAATTCGGCTTACCGCCATCTAAATATGAAGGGCGCTTTCGGAATCGAAGGCGCCCTTCGCTTTTTTATTTCAGCACGTCATCAACACACCCAAGTAACTGCGAAACGGTTTTTTCGGTTTCGTCGCCCATGTTGGAGAGGCGGAAAGTTTTGCCACGGAGTTTGCCGTAGCCGGGATCGATAACGAGATGATGTTCTTCGCGGAGTCTTTTTGCGAATGCGAGAACGTCGATCCCTTTGTTGTTTTTGACGCAGGTCAACGTCTTTGACCGGAAACCTTCTTCGGCGAAGAATTCGAAGCCGGATTTTCTCACCCAGTCGTGGACGACCGCGTTGGTTTTTGCATGGCGATCAAAGCGCGCTTGCAGTCCTTCCTCAAAGATCTCGTCGAGCTTTGATTGGAGCGCGAAGATGTGGCCGATGCTTGGAGTGCTCGGCGTCATCCATTCGGCCTGCTGCTTTCTAAATTCGAGAAAATCGAAATAGTAGCCGCGATCCTTTTGTTTCTCAGCGCGAGCGAAAGCTTTTTCGGAAACGGAGAACAACGAAAAACCTGGCGGAAGCGCGAGAGCTTTTTGCGCGCCGGTCAGCATGACGTCGATCCCGAGCGCGTCCATGTCGATCTTCATCGCGGAAAATGATGAAACTGTGTCGACGATGAGAGCGACGTCGGCGTATTTGGCGAGCGTGCAGCAGATTTCCGGCAACGGATTCATTACGCCGGTGGAGGTTTCGTTGTGAATCAAAGTAACGGTGTCGAATTTTCCGGAGGCGAGCGCATGGTCGACATTTTTCTGGTCGATGTGTTTTCCCCATTCGACCTGGAGCGGTTCGGCGTTCTTCCCGCAGCGGCGCGCGACATCGAGCCATTTATCCGAGAACGCGCCGCACATGCAGCAGAGCACGCCGCGATCGACCAGG
>QHOI01000065.1 GCA_003218705.1 Verrucomicrobiota bacterium
CCGCGGCAAGGCTTTTGCACGCTACGCAAGTTATTATCTGTCGACGAACGGTCAGACCTACTGGTCCGACACAAATCAACTGAGCGCTTATTTGCCCGATTACGCCCGCAAGTTGCGCGAGCAGATCGGCGGCGAGGAATCCAGTCTTATTATCACCGAGATTTATGTTCCGCGTCCGGCGCTGGCGGAGTTTCTCACTCAAGCGGCAGAATTGCTCCGTTCCAATGGTACACTTGTGATCTACGGGACCGTGCGGTTAATCGAAAAGGATAACGAGAGTTTTCTCCCCTGGGCCAAAGAATCATATGCGTGTGTCATCTTCAATCTACTGACGCTCCACACCAGCGCAGGCATTGAAGCATCGGCCAAGTCTTTCCGGGGACTGATCGATTTGGCGATAGCGCGAGGTGGAAGTTACTATCTGACCTATCACCGTTTTGCGAGACGCGACCAGGTGGCCGCTTGTTATCCGCAATTCAGTAAATTTCTCGATCTCAAGAGTAAATACGATCCGGCTGGGCGTTTTCAGAGCGATTGGTATCGTCACTATCGCCAGCTATTCGCAGGTTGAGAAATGGCGACCGTAATCGTTGTCGGTGGAGGGATTAACGGAGTTACTTCCGCGATAGAGTTAAAAACACGCGGACACAAAGTTATCCTGGTTGATCCCGGGCCCCTGCCCCATCCCCTGGCTGCTTCGACCGACATTAGCAAAGCGGTTCGCGCGGCTTACGGTCCGGACGAAGATTATACCGCGCTCGCGGAACGGTGCATTGAACTTTGGCGAAAATGGGATGCCAAGTTCGGCATCGAGCTTTATCACGAAACGGGCGTTTTGTTTGTTTGCCAGCACCGGATGCAGCCTGGCGACTTTGAATATGAAAGCTGCCGGATCCTGGAAAAACAGGGACATCGATTCGAACGATTCGATTCGTCCACGTTCCATCAACGTTTTCCCGCGTTTGCGGAGGATCGATTTCAAGATGGCTTCTTTGATCCAGACGCCGGCTATGTGGAAAGCGGTCGCGTTGTTACGACACTGCTCGAATACGCGAAGTCGCGGGGCATCGAATTGCGCCAGGGTAAGTTCACGGGCCTCAACGAAAGCAATCATCGGGTCGAAGGTGTCGTGCTGGAAGATCGACATCAGATCAGCGGCGACGCCGTGGTCGTTGCGGCCGGAGCATGGACGCCGTACCTGCTTCCGTTCACGAAGGAATTTCTGCGTGCGACCGCGCATCCGGTTTTTCATTTGAGGCCGAAGCAGCCAAATTTTTTCCTGCCGGAGCGTTTTCCATTCTTTGGCGCGGATATTTCAACAACCGGCTACTACGGTTTTCCGCTGAATCAGGGCGTCGTAAAAATTGCGAACCACGGGCCAGGCCGCGAGATGTCTCCCGATTCTCCCGCACGCGCGGTCACGCGCGAAGACGAGATCGATCTGCGCAAATTTCTAAGATCGACAATCCCCGCGCTGGTCGACGCGCCAATCGTTTACACGCGCGTCTGTATGTATTGCGACACGAACGACGGAGATTTCTGGATCGCGCCGGACCCGGAACGTCTGAATTTAGTCATCGCGACGGGAGATTGCGGGCACGGATTTAAATTCGCGCCGGTCTTGGGCGAGCTCGTTGCGGACGCGGTCGAACGAAAAGAGAATCCGCTTTTGAAAAAGTTTCGCTGGCGACCGGAGATAAAATCCGGCAAGACAAAAGAGGCGGCGCGCTTTGGGGGCTAACGCCATCAAATAGCGCGATAACTCCGTGTCATTCCGAGCAGAGCGAGGAATCTCTCAATCGAAGTTTGGATCACCAAAATTACTATGCGTGATCGACGAGTTTGTGGGAGATCCTTCGCTCCGCTCAGGATGACGCGTTTTGCGCCGGTTCCTTTTTCGCTTGGCGCTTCAGTAAAGTGATCTGTTTGATCCGCGCGGAATCGGACGGACTCCAAGTGGCGATGTCGGGGTCGTCTTTGAAGGCGTTGTGAACGATACGGCGCTCGTAGGAATTCATCGGCTCGAGCTGAAGCGACCGGCCGCTAGCGCGAACACGTTCGGCGAGACTGCGCACCCGTTGCACGATCCGGTCTTCGCGCATCGATCGATACATCTCGCAATCGACCACAACTTTCGGAGCGTCCTTGTCTTTCGTCTGCAAGAGCCGGTTGACCAAGAATTGCAACGCTTCGAGCGTTTCGCCGTCGCGTCCGATCAAGCGAGCGCTTTCCTCGGTGTAAACTTGCAGGACCGGATTGCCCGCTTCGTTCTGCGATTCTTCGATTTGCACGACGAAGCCGAGATAGCCAAGAATGGTGTCGAGTAATTCTTTCGGCGTCATCATTTCCGTTTTCCGGCGGGCACACGCTTTTCGAGCGTCGGCAGCGGCTGTCGTTTGTTATAATAAAATTGCACGATACTGAAAAGGTTTTGGGTGGTGTAATATAATGCCAAAGCCGCCGCAAAATTGTAGCAGATAAACAAAAAGATCAGCGGCGTGAACATCATCACCCGGCGCTGGGTGGCATCGCCGGTCTTGGGCGTCATCGCCATCAGCCAGATCTGGCTCGCGGCCATGCAAAGCGGGATGATGTTGATCGGAATCGAATAGCCGAACAATGGGAGGGTCGCGACCGTGTCCGGCTGTGACAAATCATGCACCCACAGAAAGTGGGAGTTCCGCAGCTCGACCGCCTGACCAAGCATTTTGAATAGTCCGAAGAAAATCGGGATTTGGATCATCATCGGCAAACAGCCGCCCACCGGATTGATCCCGTAATCTTTGTAGAGCCTCATCACTTCCTGGTTCATCCGCGTCGGATCGTCTTTGTATTTTTCGCGCAGCTCTTGAATCTTCGGATTGAGGAGCGACATCCGCCGCATCGAGCGGTTGGCTTTGTCCTGCAGCGGCCAAAGTACGATTTTAATAATCGCGGTGAGCGCGAGAATCGACCAGCCGTAGGAACCAATGAAGCCGTGGAGCCAGTTGAGAAAGTTGAGCAGAAACTGACTGACGATCTTGAAGATTCCGAAATCCATGATCTCGGCTTCGTTGTGATCGAGCCGGGCCAGACGATGATAAATTTTCGGTCCGGCCCAAATCTCGAACTTCGCGCTATAGGTTTGGCCGGGCGGCAATTGAAAACCCGGCATCCGCAAGGCGCCGGCAAGTCCGTAAGTTTTTTGTTCCGGCGAGATATCGAAACGCCGGCCCCAAACGCCATTGCCCTTCGCCGTTAACGGCGCAATCAGCGTTGTAAAAAACTGATCGCTAACCGCAGCCCAATCGGCGTTGGCGAGATCCTGTTGATAAAAAGGCTGCGGCGCACGCTGACCGATGCCGAAAACTCCGCCACCGCCTCCGAACCAACCGACATCAACTCCCTTGGCCTTGCCGTCGACGCACCAAACGAGGCGGGTGTAATAGGAATAATCTTTCGGATGAATCGGAACGGCCGCGCCGAGCGCAACGAAATAACCCGGATTTGAATAGGGCTGCGCGCCGGCGTTCACCAGATCGACATCCATTTCGGCGAGAAAATTGTCTTTCTTCTCCTTGCCCGGCGGAAAAAAGAACTTCTTTCGGATCGTGACATTTTCAGCGGCGCGCTCGCATCTCAAGCTCCCGTCCGCTTCTCGAATTAACGTGAATTCATCGAATTTGGGCGAATTCGGTTGTTCGACCATCGCGCCGATGGGCGATTGATCTTTCGAATTAATGACAAGGCGATCGCCGCCCTGACCGATATGATTAAGCAGAACGGCTTCCCGAATCCCGCCGCCGCGATTCGTTAGGCGAAATTCGACATCGTCGTTCCGCAACGTTTCGATTTTCTCGGCGAAGGCCGGGGTTGCTTCGGGCGCCGGAGTCCCAGTCGCAGCAGAAGGAGGCGAAGACGCAGTCAGCGGAACTGCCGACGGACTAGTTCCTGCGAGCGGTGTTGGCGTGGGAGACAACTGCGCAGATGTCGGCGGCCGCGGCCGCGGCGTTTGTTTGGCGACCCACCATTCCCACACCACCAATCCGATGACGCAAAGTATAATGGCAATCCACGCGGTTCGATCCATAAAATTGGTAGTGCCCGCTATTCACAGAGCAGCGATTTGGCAACGTTTCGAGCGCAAATTTCTTTTGGGACCGGATCGTGTCCGCAACCGCCCCAGGGCTGACAGCGCGCCAGCCGTTTCAAACCGAGCCAGCCCCCTGAAATAATGCCGTGTGTCTCGACGGCCTCCAAAAAATAATGCGAGCAGGTGGGTTCAAATCGGCATCCCGAGCCCGGACCACCGAGGGCCGAGAGCAAAGGCGAAATCGTGAGCTGATAAAAGCGAATAAGAGCGCGAAGAATTTTCAGCATGGAGTCGCTAGAATAGAAGCGCGCTTGGCCAGACGCAACCACTCAACGTCCAGCTCCTGATAGGTTGCACCGACGGCGTTCGCGCGCGCGATCGTCACAATCCATGTCCCGTCAACGATCTCGCATTGATGTTTGCGAACAATCTCGCGCAGGCGCCGGCGCACGCGGTTCCGCGCAACCGCGGACCCGAGCGCGCGGGAGGTGATAAAGCCAGCGCGAAAACGAGTGGCGCCATTTGCTCGAAGGATACTAAGCAAGACCGATCGGCCGCGGTAGACGCGGCCGTTCTTTTTTACCTGCGCGAATTCCGCGGACTGAGTCAGGCGGCGACTCTTAGGAAACGTGAAGCGTTTTGTCGGCATACCGGTTCCGGTACAGCAAATGTCTTTCGTCCCGCAAGGGCGCGGGACGAAAGACTCCGCAAATAATTCGATACCGCCGGTCTATGGAGAAGGAGACGTTTTGACGTTGATGTCCGTCTTGGTCTCCGTCTTTGTTGAAGTCGCTGGCGAAGGGTTCACAATCGTAGTGTTGCTTTCCTTCTTCTCCGCGGGCGGATTCGTCACCGTTGTTTCTTTTTGCTCACAAGCCGCCAGAAGCGCGGCACCAATCAAGAGGCATACGTATTTGTTCATGTAGGTATTGGACGAATCAGGGCACCAATTATTTAAGGTGTTGGCGCGGGACTCGTCGTGGTGGTTCCAGTAGTCGCTTCCGGGGAAGCGCTTGCCGCCGGTGCGACCGTTTCGGTTTTTTGTTCGCAAGCCGCCAAAAGCGCGGCGCCAGCCAGGATGCAGATGTATTTCTTCATAGTTGCAGAGGTTCGGTTAATTGGTATTTCGCATCAAGAATGCATTTCGGCCGTGCGCTTTACAACGGCGCGTCATATTTCAAGCCATGCGCCTCGGCGACGGCGTGGCAGGTCAGCTTTCCGTCTCGGGTGTTGATCCCGCCAATTAGCGCGGGCTGTTTCTTGCATGCCTCGTCCAATCCGAGATCGGCAAGTAATTCGACATAGCGATAGGTAATGTTGGTTAATGCCTGAGTGGCGGTGCGCGCATACGCCGCCGGCATATTGGCGACGCAATAGTGAGTGACGCCTTCTTCGACATAGATAGGCTGCAAATGCGTGGTCGGTCGCGATGTTTCGGCGCAGCCGCCTTGATCGATCGCGATGTCCACCAGCACGCTGCCCGTTTTCATCGCTTTCAACATCGCGCGGGTGATCAATTTTGGCGCCTTCGCTCCCGGGAGCAGAACCGCGCCGATGAGAAGATCGACATTCGGCATGAGCTCGCGCAGATGCGACTCGCTCGAATAAAGCGTGTGCGCGCTTCCCATGGTGATGTCGAGAAATCGCATTCGCTCGAGATCAACTTCTAAAATCGTCACGTCCGCTCCGAGACCGGTGGCCATGCGAGCGGCATTCACACCGGCAGTGCCGCCACCAATCACAACAACCCGCCCGGGCAAGACTCCCGGAACCCCACCGAGCAAAACGCCGCTGCCACCATTGTGTTTTGCCAAAAAATATGCGCCCATCACCACCGACATGCGCCCGGCGATTTCGCTCATCGGCTCGAGCAACGGCAAACGGTTGCCGATCTGAATCGTTTCGTAGGCAATGGCGGTCACGCCGGACTTCAGCAGCGCGTCGGTGAGCGCTTTGCTTGCGGCGAGATGAAGATAGGTGAAAAGAATTTGTCCTTTGCGCAAAAGCGGAAATTCCGCCGGAAGCGGCTCCTTCACTTTGACGATCATGTCGGCCCGCGCGAAAACATCTTTGGCCAGATCGACAATCTCCGCGCCGGCCTTTTTATATTCCTCGTCCGGATAACCGGAGCCAATGCCGCCGTTTTTTTCCACCAACACGGTGTGTCCGCGTTTCGTCAATTGCTCCGCGGCAGAAGGGACGAGCGCGATGCGCCGTTCCTGTTCTTTAATTTCCTTAGGGACGCCGATGATCACTCAGCAAGTGATAAGTGACGAGTGATAAGTGACAAGATAAAACATCTGAAACTTGTCACTCATCATTGTTCACTGGTCGCTCAATTGAGCGACGGATCGTCCGGCGCGGCCGCAAGCATCCGATACCAGGGGCCGAGCCGATTCATGATGTCGAACCAAAGTCGCGACAGGCCCTCGAACTTTAAAGCCGAACGGCTGGGCTTTTGCACAATCCACGCTTTTTGTTTCATCTCGGCCTCGAGTTGTCCGGCGCTCCATCCGGCATAACCCAGAAACGCCCGAATGGAGGGCGCGCCTCCAGACAGATCTCCCAACGCTTCGTCCGGGTTGAGCGAATGCTGATTTAATTTCAGGCCTTCGCCCTTATGCCATTCGAACGCGGCCAGCATCAGTTGATTATTTCCGACCGGCCCGCCAAAAAAAACCGGAACGTCCGCCAGATTTTGCGGCGGTGTTTCATTCACCAAATCGGCCACGCTCTTATCGAGGGGACGATTGATAATCACTCCAATCGCGCCGTCCTCCGGATCATGCGCGGATATAAAAAGGACTGCTCGGCGAAAGTTCGGATCGAGCATGTTGGGATGTGCGACCAGAAGTGATCCGGCGAGACTGCGTGGTTTTTCCCGACGCACATTGCGCATGTAAAATTAAAACGCGCAGCGCAACCTTCCGCAAGTGGTTGGAAAATTCTTCGCGCTCCGAACAGGAATGACCCTTAAGATCGACATTGTCACTGGGCTTACGAGGGAGTTCCTAAACGGGCTGTATAATTTATGCAAATTTTTGTTGCGGCACCGTTTAAGCTCGGGTAGTAGCTGGCAGATTTTGGAAGATTGTTCTGGGGGGAACAGCCGCCCTTCACGCCCATCGGGCGTGGGGGGCGGTACTTTTTTGGGGAGAAAAAGAAAACGTCCAACGCTGAACCCTCAACGCTCAATTTCAACGGCCGCAAAAATCTCCTGGCCCGCTGCATTGGCGCTGGTCGTGTTGATTCTCGCCGGCGCGGCCGTCGTCGTCTTTTGGCGTCTGGAAACATGGCCCGCGCGCACAATCGGTCAGGGAACTGAAGATCTGGAACGTCTCGGAAAAGATTTGCGTTCTGCTTTCATCGAGATCGCACATTTGCAACCGCGAATCACGGTCAACAATCGCACGGTGGTCGATGAAGCAACGCCGACCGCGGAGCTCGCGATTCTGACGAAGCAGTTAAAGGTCAAACGCGAATTCCTGCATACCTGGGCCGGTAGCTCCAAGCGAATCAAATTGAGCGGAACATTTATTGCCAAAGCGGGATTCAATTTACGCCAAGACGTGGCGGTTGATGTCCGACCTGACCAAATCCTGATCCAACTCCCGCACGCGGAAATTGTCGGCGTCGAAGAAAAGAATGTCGACGTGCTCGCGCTCGAAAACGGGCTATGGAATCGCGTTTCCGGCGCTGACCTGCAAAACGAATTGGCCCAGCTCTCGGAAATGGCGCGGCGCCAGGCATTTGAGACAGACTTACCGGGAGAAGCTGAGCAGGAACTGCAACGCCAATTACGTAAACGGATCCGCGCGCGTCAGCCGCTCAAGCTTGTCTTCACTAACACGCCGCAGATCGAATCGCCCGCCGTAAAGCAGTAGGATAATTTGCGAAGCTGCTTTGCGCGCAAACGATTTGCCGTTAAAGCAATGGGCGCGGATGCCGAAAAATCGTCTGTTGTTGATCTCGCTCGCTGCTTTGATCGTGGCGTTGGGCACGATCGTCTTCGCTCCCTTCGTGGTCTCGAATGGGGTCCGTCTCTGGCTGCGCTGGCAGGCGCATCGCCAGCAATTGAAAATTGAACTCGGCAAAGTCGCCGCACCATTTTTGCGGCCTGTTTCCATCGAGCGCATCCGGGTCACAAGCCAGACCGGCGCCGCCACTCAAATCGAGCTGAACGCCGAGGGCGCGGTTCTCCATCTCAGTCTGGCCAAAATCCTGGCCGGCCGCGGCGACGGCGTCCGGACATTGTCGATCCAAGCAGCGCGCGCCGAAATCCGTCGCGATTACTCGGAAAAGGCACGGGCGATGCCTTTCAATTGGACGGCGCTACAATCACTCCTCCCGGCCAATTTCGACATTGCCCACCTCGATTTGAGAGTTGAGAACGGCCCCACCGTCATTTTGCTCCGGAACGCTGCGCTTTCCGGAAATCAAATTGAAGCCGGACGTTTCTCCGCGGGCGAATTAACGATCACATCGCCCCTGTTTCGACAAACATTTTCGCAACTTCGCGGCGCGATCAAATGGCAGGAAGATCGTCTCACGATCGGCGGGATGAATCTCGCCCGCGGAGTCGATCTTCAATCCATCACCATCGATTTGTCGCGACTCGATAAAGAGCGCGACGATCTCCAATTCGATCTCGATGTCTTCGGCGGAAAAATTCGCGCGAGCATTTCGAACGAATGGCCGGGGCGACATTCAATTTGGAACCTCGCCGGCACCGCGACCGGCATTTCGCTTGCGCAAACGTCCGGGGCGCTCGGATTTACCGATCAGCTCGGTGGTTCGCTTCGTGCCTGCAATTTCACTTTTCGCGGCGATCCACGCGATCCTTTGGGAGGAACCGCTTCCGTCTGGACCGAGATGAATGGGTTGACCTGGCACAATCGTGCGGCCGACGTGATCATGCTCGGCGCGATCTTCTACAACCGTCAGATCCAACTTCAACAGCTCTACATCAAGCAACGCAAAAACGAGCTGACCATGAGCGGTCAAGGCGCGATTCCTTCCAAATCGACAGACTGGCTCAATCCCGATTTCCGCGGTCAAATTCTCGGAAAGATCACCGATCTCGGACAATTCGCGGAACTTTTCGGCGCCGGTCCCCGCGACTTCGCGGGCGCGATCGCCATTGAAGGGACACTCAACGCACGCGAGCGCAAGCTCGGCGGATTTCTGACTGCCAGTGGAAATTCCCTGTCTCTATTTAACAGACAAATCGATCGATTAACGGCCAAAATAAATCTGAAGGCCGATACGATCGAGCTTGAGCAATTCGAAGTCGCACGGAAAAAAGATTTCATTCGTGCGCAAGGCAAAATCGACATCGCGCACGAGAGCGATTACTCCGGCAGCATCGAAGCGAAAGTCGGCGACGCATCCGAATATTTCCTGCTCGCTCGAGCCGGCTCGACTGGAGTGGCCATTCCGGTCCAGTTTAACACGAAAATTTCTTCCGGTTCGTGGGACACGCGGGCCGCTTTCACTTTCCCCGGATCGAGTCCGGTCGATTTGGCGGCAAAACTTTCATTAAAAATCGGTCAGGACTGGAAAACGTTGCTCGCTTCGCCGCTGGAGGCGACGATTCATTTTCCCGCGGTCGTCCTCGCCAGCGCTCCGCAATTTCTGCGTCCGGCAATTTTCAACGAGGGAATCTTGAGCGGAGCGATCTCACTCAGTCAGAACCTCGAGCATCCGAACATCACGGGCGAAGTGCAGTTGTTAAATGGTGTTCTGCAAAATGCGCCGCTCGATCTGACGCGCGCGAGCGGGCGACTGACTTTCAGCGGCGACCACGGAACGCTCGAGTTCCTGAATGCCGCAACCAAAGATGTCGATCTTTCGGTCAAGGGCGAGGTTGATTTTCGCAACAGCAAAGATGTGATCGCGAGAATTTCGAGTGCGGCTCCGATTTTTAGTTCGAGCACGAATGTTCAAGATTGTGTCCGCCGAATCGAGATCGTGCCAGTCGAGACCACGCTTGCGCCGACCATCGAACAGCTCCAGTTCCAAGGCGACCTGTTCGGTAGCAATTGGACGATGGGGTTGAAAGAAGAAGGAACTGCCGCGGTCGCATCCATCGCTGATCAATCGGCAAGAGAATTCCATTTCTGTGCCGGCACCTCACCGCAAGGCGAAGCCTTTAATATCGGTGTGCATCCGCGACCGCAACCTTCGCCACCCCCCGCCCGCAAACAGGGACGTCGTCGTTAGGCCGCAGAATCGATCGGGATACCGCGCCGCTCGGATTTCGTTGTCACCAACCAGCGCACGAGTTTCTGCTCCAAATCTCTGGTCAGTTCGACGCACAAGTCCGCGCCGGCATCGACTCGCAACGGTTCGCCGCTCGGCCGATCGAAAAGGAGTTGCACTCGGCGCCGGCCGGGCGAGCTCGCCAGGAGCTCACGCACTTCGCGCAATTCCTCTTTCGTTGTCGCCGGCGAAAATTGCAGGAGTACGGCCGGCTCACTTTCGGCGGAGGTCGATCTTTCTGGCCGAGCCGTAGCCTCGCTAAGGCCGGCATTCCCGTTCGAAGCGCCGTTGGCTTTGTTCGCGCTCGGTACTCTTATTTTCTGCGCCGTCGCGCGCAGCGAATCGCCGCGCGTATCGATCGTTCCCCGAACTTCCACCACCCGGCCGGGAACAAGAATTTCCGACACGACAACGTAGACATCGTTCCAAACCACAACCTCGAGGGTGCCAGTCCTGTCTTCGACCCACACCACTGCGAACGGTTTCCCTTCCCGTCGCGTGAATTTCTTTTCCACCTGCACAATTGCGCCCCCGATTCTGAACTGCGAACGATCGTCCAGCTCGCCTAACGAACTGATTGGCAGGTAATTTTTTGATGCGAAAAGATCGGCATACGCATCGAGCGGATGCCCGCTGACATAAAATCCAAGCAGCTCTTTCTCGTAGGAGAGTTTTTCGTGGTCGCTCCACGGAGTAACAATGCGCTTCCTCGTCGTTGCCGCGTGAGTTTCTTCATCGAACAACGAAACCTGGCCGACGGTCCGATCGCGCAGCGCGGCCGCGGCGCAGGAAAGCGATTCGTCGATGCAGGCAAAAAGTTCCGCACGGTCGCGCCCAACAAAATCAAACGCGCCGGCTTTGATCAAACTTTCCAACATTTTGCGATTAGCGATACGCGTCCCAATTCTTCCACAAAAATCTTCAAGCGACGTGTATTCCCCTGCCCGCTCGCGCTCCTGGATCGACATCTCCATCGCGACCTCCCCCACGTTTTTGATCGCGGCCAGTCCGTAGCGGATCGCATTCAATGTGGGAGCGGCCTCAGTGCCGCGATTCTGCTCGTTGGGCTCTGATTCGGGATGCTGAGGTCCCTGCCACATTTCCGGAACAAATTTCAAACCGCTTTTATTGATGTCGGGCGGCAAAATCGAAATTCCCATGCGTTTGCATTCGCCGACGAATACCGAAATTTTATCGGTGTTATTGATTTCGTTGCTCAGCAATCCGGCCATGAACTCGACCGGATAATGCGCCTTTAAGTAAGCCGTGTGATAACTGATGACGCCGTACGCCGCGCTGTGGCTCTTGTTGAATCCGTAACCCGCGAATTTTTCGAGCAAATCGAAGATCGCGTTCGCTTTCTTCTCCGGAATCTTGTTCGTGCGCGCGCAACCTTCGATGAAGTTGTTGCGCTCTTTCGCCATGGTTTTTTTGTCCTTCTTGCCCATCGCGCGGCGAAGCAGATCGGCTTGCGCGAGAGAGTAGCCCCCGAGTTTGCTCGCCGCCGCCATCACCTGTTCCTGGTAAATCATCACGCCGTAGGTGTCGGCGCAGATTTCCTCGAGCAGCGGATGCAAATACTTAATCGGCGTGACTCCCTTTTTCGCTTTCACGTACTCGGGAATCAGTTCCATCGGCCCCGGCCGATAGAGCGCGATCAGCGCGATGATGTCATCGAGCTTCTTGACCTCGAATTGCTTCGAGAGGTTGGTCATCCCACCGGACTCCATCTGGAAAAGACCGATCGTCTCGCCGCGGTTGTAGAGACCAAACGCCTCGGAATCATCGAGCGGGATGTTTTTTAACGAAAACTCCGGCTCTCGTTTGTGAATCAGCACCAACGTGTCCTCGATCACGGTCAGAGTTTTGAGCCCGAGGAAATCCATCTTGAGCAGGCCAAGATCGTTCAGCGGACCCATCGGATACTGGCTGATCACGTCGTTGCCTTTGACGTCGCGGCAGAGCGGGATGTAATCGGACAAATCGCGATCGGCGATGACGACACCGGCCGCGTGCACCCCGGCATTGCGCGAGAGGCCCTCGAGCGTCTTCGCGTATTCGAACAGTTGTTTCGTTTGTGGTTCGGTCGCGATCGCGCGTTTCAATTCCGAATTTTTTTCCGCGGCCGAATCGAGTGTAATATTCAACTCGTTTGGAATCATCCGCGCGATCCGATCGGCCGCCGCGTAGGGAAGTCCCATCACGCGGCCGACGTCACGCACCACGCTCTTCGCTTTCAGCTTTCCGAACGTGATAATCTGCGCGACGCGACGCTGGCCGTATTTTTGCCGCACATATTCAAGAACTTCGCCGCGGCGTGCTTCGCAAAAATCGACATCGATATCGGGCGGCGAAACACGGTCCGGATTGAGAAAGCGCTCAAAGATCAATCCGAATTGTAACGGATCGATGTCGGTTATCCCGAGCACGTAGGCAATGAGCGAGCCGGCGGCCGATCCGCGACCCGGGCCCACCGGAATTCCGCGGCCTTTCGCGAAGTGAATAAAATCCCAGACGATCAGGATGTAGCTGACGAAACCAGTCTTCTCGAGCACGCCGAGTTCATAAGCAAGCCGCTCGCGCAGTTGGTTGTCGATCTTCGCGCGCTCGCCGTAACGCTCTTCCAGACCTTTGTAACAAAGCTCGCGCAAATAACCTTCGCGCGTTTGTCCCTCCGACACCGGATATTCGGGGTATTTTGATTTTCCGAATTCAATCGTGACGTTACAGCGTTCGCCGATCGCGAGCGTATTGGTAATTGCTTCCGGGAAATCCTTGAACAGCTCGCGCATTTCCGCGGCCGATTTAAAATACAGCTCCGGCGCATAACGCATCCGGCTTTCGTCCTGGACCATTTTCCCGGTGCCAATGCAAAGCATGACATCGTGGGCGTCATGATCGTCGCGTCGCAGAAAATGGACGTCGTTCGCCGCGACCAGGCCGACGCCTAGGTCTTTCGCGATTTGCGGCAACACGCGATTGCACTGGCGTTGTTCTTCCATCCCGTGATCGTGCAGCTCCATGAAGAAATTTTCCGCGCCCAGGATGTCGCGATACTCCGCCGCGGCTTGTTTCGCTTTCTCGATGTTGTTCGACTGAATCGCCGAGTTCACTTCGCCCGCGAGACAACCGCTCAACCCGATCAGCCCCGCCGAATGTTGCGCCAGCAGCTCCTTGTCGATCCTCGGGCGGTAGTGAAATCCATCGAGGTGCGCGGTTGAGATCAGTTTGACCAGGTTGCGATAGCCGACGTCGTTTTGCGCGAGCAAAGTGAAATGATACGCCGCTTCCCGCAGCGAATTCGCCTTCTCCTTGTGCGAGCGCGGCGCAAGGTAGGCCTCGCAGCCGATAATCGGTTTCACCCCGGCCCGCGTCGCTTCCTGGTAAAATTCGATCGCGCCGAAAAGATTGCCGTGATCGGTCACGGCCACGGCCGGCATGCCGAATTCGACTGCTTTTTTCATCAGCTCCTTCATCCGCACCGCGCCGTCGAGCAGGGAATATTCGGTGTGAAGGTGGAGGTGAACGAACGAATCGCGCGGCATCAACTCAGTATAGACGGCCGCAAGTTTTCGCAAAAAATTTCCGCGCGTGATTGCAAAAATTTCTTGTTTGCAATCACAACATCGCGTTGGTAAGAGAGCGCGTGCCGCTCTCAGCTTCTGATGAAGCGAGCGCGATTAGATCGACATGAAAAAACTGGAAGCGATCATCAAGCCGTTCAAGCTCGAGGAGGTCAAGGAAGCCCTGGCCGAGCTCGGTATTGAAGGCATGACAGTGACCGAAGTGAAAGGCTTCGGCCGCCAGAAAGGTCACACCGAAATCTACCGCGGCAGCGAATACACCGTCGATTTTCTGCCGAAAGTGAAAGTCGAAGTCGTGCTCGCGGACGACATGGTGGAGAAAGCGGTCGCCGCCGTCGTGGGTGCGGCCAAGACTGGAAAGATCGGCGACGGAAAAGTTTTTGTGCTGCCGGTCGAACACGCGATTCGGATTCGCACGGAAGAGATCGGCGAAAAAGCAGTGTGATTACGCGAGCCGCACCCAACCCATTCCTCAATGGGTTGTCTCGGCTCTATTTATTTTCAGCGGCTTTTGTGAATAACCCGGTCGCTTTTTCACAACCTCAACCCAACAACCCTGTCCGCCGTAGTCCCGCGACTGCGGGACGAAGGCGGCTCGACATCTCAACTTCTCAACAACTCAACTCCTCAACCTCTTAATATGGCCAAAGACAAAACCGCATCCGACGTCAGCAAAATGATCAAAGACAAAGACGTCAAGTTGATCGACTTCAAGTTCACGGACTTGCTCGGCACCTGGCAACATTTCACCACCACCCTCACCGAATATAACGAAGAGATCTTTACCGACGGCCTCGGTTTTGACGGCTCCAGTATCCGCGGTTGGAGAGTCATCAACGCCTCCGACATGCTCGTCATTCCTGATCCGGCGACCGCCTGGATCGACATCTTCAACGCCGAGCCGACCCTGAGTCTCATTTGCACGATTGTCGATCCGATCACGCGCGAGCCCTACGATCGCGACCCGCGCGGCGTCGCTGAAAAAGCGGAAGCTTATTTAAAGAGCACCGGCATCGCCGACACCGCCTTCTTCGGACCCGAGGCGGAATTCTTCATTTTTGACGATGTCCGATTCAGTTACGACGGCAATTCATCGATGCATCGGGTCGATAGCGTCGAAGGGCATTGGAACAGCGCGCGCGAAGAATTTCCAAACCTGGGTTACAAAATTCGCCCAAAGGAAGGTTATTTTCCGGTCTCGCCGATGGATTCGTTGCAGGACATTCGCAACGAGATGTGCATTGAGCTCGAGCGCGCAGGGATTCCGATCGAGCGTCAGCATCATGAAGTCGCGACCGCAGGCCAGGCCGAGATCGATATCCGTTTCGCGCCGCTAAAACGCATGGGCGACAACCTGCAATATTACAAATACATCCTGCGCAACGTGGCCAAGAAGCACAACAAAACGGTCACGTTCATGCCGAAACCGCTCTTCGCCGACAACGGATCGGGCATGCACACGCACATCTCGCTTTGGAACGGCGACAAACCGCTCTTCGCCGGCAACGGTTACGCCGGGTTGAGCGACCTGGCGCTGTTTTTCATCGGAGGCATTTTGAAGCACGCGCCGGCGCTCACCTGCCTGACGAACCCAACAACGAATAGCTACAAGCGGCTCGTGCCCGGATTCGAAGCGCCGGTCAATCTCGCTTACTCCGCGCGAAATCGTTCCGCCGCGATCAGGATTCCCACCTATTCGCCGAGTCCGAAAGCGAAACGAATCGAGTTTCGCACGCCCGATGCGGCGGCGAATCCATATCTCGCGTTCTCCGCGCTCCTGCTCGCCGGCCTCGATGGAATCCAGAACCGCCTCGATCCCGGCGATCCGCTTGACAAAAATCTTTACG
>QHOI01000207.1 GCA_003218705.1 Verrucomicrobiota bacterium
CTTTCGCCATCGGCGTCTGGCCGACGTAATCGCAAATCAACCTGCGTTACGTTGCTCGGCGCTGGCAAGCCGCTCGCTGGCCTAACCATTCTCCTTTACACCCGCAACGCGTAGTTCTTACAATCGACAAAGGCGTAGTCATGATCGCCATCTCTTATCGCCGAGAGGATTCCACGCCGGTTGCCGGTCGTCTCCACGATCGTCTGCAGGCCGATTTCGGTAAGGGAAATGTCTTTATGGACTTCGATTCCATCCCGTACGGCGTGGACTTTCGGGAACAGATCAAGCAGACATTGGAACGCGCCCGAGTTGTTATCGCGGTCATCGGTCCGACTTGGTTCGGCGGTCGCGGTAGGGGCAATCGCCGGATCGACGACCCCACGGATTTTGTTCGACTCGAAATTGCCACTGCCTTGCAGCGTGGGATCCCTGTTATTCCTGTATTGATCGATGATACGCCGATGCCACAGGTAGAGAATCTCCCGGCCGATCTCAAGGGTCTGGCCTTTCGCAACGCGCTCATTCTCGATACGGGTGTCGATTTTCATCATCACGCCGATCGGTTGATTGCGGGTATTCGAGAGTTGGTGAAAGATTCGCCAACCCAAGATCAAAGAGGCAAAGCCGAAGAGGGAAAAGTCAGGTCGATAACACGGGCCGGCGAGATTCCACCGAAAAAGGAGCGAGGCTCTCTTGCCGAACCGGAGGAGTCCAAAAAGTTGACCTACCTCGGTGCGAGCGTGTTGGTCGGCGTATTCATCGCGGTGGCTGGCTGGTATTTTGTTACAAGGAGTGGTCACCCAAAGAATCCGCCCGCGATCTCTTTGGCGGTTGCGACTCCGGTTCCAGCTCTCGCCGAAACAGCCGCCCCAACAGCAACCGTTAATCCGACCGCAACGGCAATCTCAACGCCTGTCAGTTTAGCTGCCGTTCCTCCGGTTTCGCCGCCAATGCCTACGCTGGCAGTCTCGCCGGCAACGCCACCGGAAAACATGATTAGCGATGACGAGGTAAAAGCATTTATCAACGCTCACTATCAAGCGACCCAGCGGAAGGACCTTGATTACCTCCTTTCGCAGTATGACGAGGTAGTCGACTACCGCACCGATGGTCGGCGTGACCGAGGGTTCATTCGAAATGGTTATTTAAATTATTTCAATCGCTGGCCAACCGCATCATTTAGCGTCGGCGAGATCCGCATGGTACGATCACCTATCCAAAACGCTGTCACCGCTTACTTCGAAATCCGTTATTTCGTGAGGGACATCGCTTCCAACCGGAGCAGGCAGGGACGCGCCGACGAGACTTGGACTATCTCGAAGATATTCGGTGCCCTGAAGATCGTTTCCGAAAAAGAAACCGTGCACGGTGAGTCCCCAGCACGCTACCCGAGCCGTCGGCATTAGGCTATTTAAGTCAGTAAACACTGCAGTGCTGAGGCTTAACACTCAACGCAGGTCCATAAAGGTCAGCCGCAGAGTCTGTATTTCGATCGCGATATGGGCACTCGTCTGCTCGCCGGTTCACGCAACCCGGGGCTCCGAGCCTGCGCCATCCGCGATTGCAAAGAGCGCGCCCATCTCGAACAGAGAAGCGGCGGAATTCGTTAAAGAATATTACGCCGAGTTATCGCGATCGGATATATCTGGCGTAGTCGCGAAATTCGGCGAGAGCGTAAATTACAGGGAAGACCGGCAGCGAGATCGTGCCTACATCGAAAAAGATTTACGCGCCTACGTTGCGCGCTCGCCGTCATTAAACCTGAAGCCGGAAACAGTCACGATTTCAGCAAAGGACGACGGCAGTGCCAAGCTGAACTTCAACCTTGTTTATTTGGTCGCGAATCAGAGCAACAAAAAGTCGTTGTCGGGCCACAGCTCAAATACATGGATCGTGCGACGCGTAAACGGCGAGATGAAAATCGTCTCCCAACGTGAAGCAGTTCACCCAAATTCGATAGCTGCCGATAAACCTCCGCACAACCAATCGTATGAGGATGACGAAGCGTTGAGCGATGAAGAGTTAAAGAAACGAGGCGACACTCAAATTGAAATTCCAACCGCGAAAGCGTCGAAACCTTCGATTGCACCAGCGGCGAAGGCGGCACATAAAAGTCCGGCGGATTTTATAATAGCGCTCGACATCGGCCATACTCCTCTGAGGGGCGGCGCAATCAGCGCGCGCGGAGTTTTCGAATACCGATTCAATCGACGCCTTGTTGCCGAACTTTTTGCCCAACTGCAAGCGATAGGATTTATCCGGGCCTTCGTTATCAATCCGCAAGGGGACGAGATTAGTCTGGTCCATCGATCGGCGGAAGCCAATCAACAGAAAGCCGATTTATTCCTCGCGATTCATCACGATTCCGTCAAAGACAAATATCTGAAGAATTGGGAATTCGACGGAAAGACGCGAAAATACTGCGACGACTTTCACGGTTATTCGATATTCATCTCACGCAAGAATGCCAAGGCAGATGAAAGCGCCCAATTCGCGGACAAGCTCGGTCGGGCTTTGTTAGAAGCCGGGTTAACTCCAACTCTCCATCACGTCGCGCAAGAGAATCGGCCGATCCTCGACCGGACAAAGGGTATTTATGCGTTCGACGATTTAGTCGTTTTAAAGACCGCAAAGATGCCAGCGCTCCTCCTTGAATGTGGAGTCATTGTAAACCGCGCCGAGGAAGAAAAGCTGAACAATGCCGTTTAC
>QHOI01000182.1 GCA_003218705.1 Verrucomicrobiota bacterium
CGCGTTTCATTTCATCAGCAAACCATACGCGCCGGAGGAATTGCTTAGCCTGATGGAGAAAGCACTGGAGAAGCAATCGCTTCTTCGCGAAACGCAACAGCTTCGCGAGAAAACGGTAGAACTCGAAAAACGCCTGGAAGTCGCGGAGACGCGATTGACGCCAGTGTTCAAAAGCAAATCGATGCAGGAAATCGAGGAGCTGATCAATGCGATGGCGCCGTCGGAAGCCAATGTGCTGATCACCGGCGAAAGCGGCGTCGGCAAAGAAGTGATCGCGAACTTGATTCATCATCGCAGCCGTCGCTCGGAACGGCCGATGGTGAAACTCAATTGCGCGGCGTTTCCGCAAACGATGATCGAGGGCGAGTTGTTCGGATACGTCAAAGGCGCGTTTACCGGAGCGATGAACGATTTTCCGGGAATGATCGCGGAAGCGAATGAAAGCACGCTGTTTCTGGATGAGATCTCGGACATGCCGGCTGATTTGCAGACGCGATTCTTGCGGGTGCTCCAGGAGCGCGAATATCGGCCGCTCGGGAGCACACGCACACTGAAGGCGAATTTTCGCTTGATTGCGGCAACGAATCGGCCAATTGCGCAGGCGCTCACCGAGAACCGCTTACGCTCGGATTTGTATTACCGCCTTAACACTTTCCAAATTGAAGTTCCGCCGTTACGCGAACGGAAGCAGGACATTCCCCCTTTGGTGACCTTCTTTGTGAAACAATTCGCGCAGCAGCTTGGCAAATCTGAGCCTGAGATTTCACCCGAAGCATTCCAAAAGTTGCTCGATTACTCGTGGCCCGGGAACGTGCGCGAATTACAAAACGCGCTTGAATACGCCGTAGTTCTGGCGCGGCAAAATATGGTAGGAGTGAAGGAATTGCCGGGCGAATTGCAGTTGCCGGCGGCATTGCAGCAAATTGAGCGCAGCGTCGTCCCCCAAGGCGTACAAAGTCTCGACGACATGGAGCGGGTAACGATCTTGCAGGCGTTGGCCCACTGTCACGGAAACAAGAAGAAAGCGGCCGAGCTACTCGGTATTCAGCGGCCGACGCTCTATAACAAGCTTAAGCGCTACGCCATCGATCTCTAATCGCCGTTTGGATTTTCGATTTTCGATTTTAGATTGAGCAGCGGCGGGACTGAGCAATCTAAGATCGACAATGGCGACCTCGCGACATCTTGAGAAAGTCCTGGCCCATGCTGAAGACCAGCTCGCGGTCACCGGAAAACAGCGGCCAACCGAAGTTCTTTCGAGCTACAAAAAATTTCTCAAGCTGGAGGAGCACCGGCTCCGCCTGAAACATCAGGCCGGCGGTGGTGGCCGCGAAATTTGCGCCCGGCGCGGCGAATTGGTCGATGTAATTTTGCGCCATCTTTTTACGGCTGCTGCCAGCGCGGTGGGGCAGCCAAAGACCTCGTTGGCGCTGATTGCACTGGGTGGATACGGCCGCGGCGAGCTGAATCCGTTTAGCGATGTCGATGTCATGCTGCTGCATGGAAACGGCGCAGGCAAAATCTCTGCTTATGTGGAAGAGATGGCGCAGCAGATTCTGTATTTGCTCTGGGACATCGGCTTCAAAGTCGGTCATTCCACGCGTTCGATGAAAGAGGCATTGACGCAGGCGAATCGCGACATGCTCACGAAAACGGCAATGCTCGAATCGCGGTTTCTGGCCGGAGATCGCACGCTGGCTCGCGAGTTTCGCGATCAATTTCGCGCCAAATGCGTAGGCGGTTCCGAGCGCGAATATGTCGAGATGCGAATGCGCGATCAGGAGGCGCGCCACCGCAAATTTGGCGACAGCGTTTACATGCAGGAACCAAATCTCAAAAACGGATGCGGCGGCCTGCGCGATTACCAGAATTTGCTCTGGATGTCTTATTTTAAAGAAGGCGCCCTGACCACGACGCACCTGGTCGGCCGGGATTGGCTAAGCGAATCGGACCAGCGCCGAATCGAAATGGCCTACGATTTCCTCCTCCGACTGCGCACCGACCTGCATTACTTCTCCAAGCGCGCGGCGGACGTCCTCCATCTCAATTTGCAGGAGGAGATCGCGCGACGCCTGCGGTATCGGGAAAAGAATGGCCAGCGCGCGAGCGAAGCGTTGATGCGCGATTATTACAAACACACTCGAAATATTTTTCGCGTGACCGAACGCGTTACCGAGCAGTTTGCCAGTGGTTACGCGACCAGCGGCACCCGTGCGCTTTTTACTTTTCTACCGCTGCGGCGGGGCACCGAAACAAAAGTGGGATCATTCTCCATTCGTCATGGTCAACTTCGCCCTGATCGGCGAGATCTTTTCAAGACAGATCCACTGCAGATGATGCGAGCGTTTCAACTCGCGCAGGAGCACAACGT
>QHOI01000183.1 GCA_003218705.1 Verrucomicrobiota bacterium
CCAAATATTCGAATTCTTCGTTTTGAAAGAAACACCGGTCAAAGCGCCGCCCTTTACGCGGGTATTCGCGCTGCTCGCGGAGAGACGATTGTGATGATCGATGGCGATCTGCAAAATGATCCGGCTGACATTCCGCGTTTACTCGAGCAAATTTCACGAGGCGCCGATCTCGTTTGCGGTTATCGCGCAAAGCGGAAAGACACGATCACGAAGCGCATGGCCAGCCGGATTGCCAATTTTGTTCGGAGCCGGTTCACCAAAGATTACGTACGCGACACCGGTTGCACCCTCAAGGCGATGCGTCGCGAATGCGCGGACGCGCTGGTTCCGTTTAAAGGCATGCACCGGTTCATTCCCGCGTTGATTCGGGGCGCCGGCCATCGGCTCGTCGAAATTCCGGTGAACCATCGACCCCGCCGCTTCGGTCAGACCAAATACGGTTTTGGCAGCCGCGCGCTTCGCGCAACCGCCGACATGTTCGGTGTGCGCTGGCTGCTCTCGCGCCGTTTCAATTACAAAATCCGGGATTCCTGAGGCCGAAATGCGCTTGTCAATATAAGCGTCGCCGCTAAGCTTGCGCTCCCGAATCGCGCATTCTGCATGTCGTTGGGCAATTTACTTTCCGCCGAGCAAATCATCCCCGAGATGACGGCAACTGAGCGTTGGCCGGCCATCGTCGAACTGATCGATCTGCTCGTGCGTCTCAGCAAATTCAAACCGGACGACCGCGACAGCATCCTCGCCTCGCTCAAACAGCGCGAAGAAACGATGAGCACCGGGATTGGTTTCGGGATCGCCATTCCGCATTGCTCATCCGATCGGATCGATGACGTGGTCGCAGCTTTTGGGAGATCGACAACCGGGATCGAGTTCGACGCGCTCGACAACGCGCCGGTGAAATTCGTTGTCCTTTTCATTGTTCCGAAGAACCAGTTTCAAACCCATCTCCGCACGCTCGCGTCGATCGCGAAATTTCTAAACGACCGCGGCACGCGGGAAAAGCTGGCCGGCGCAAAATCGACTGAAGAGATTCTGTCGATCTTCCAGAATTCCGCGCAAAAATAAAACTGTAGCCGCCCCGCTCAGTCGGAGCGAACTATCCGCGGTGACACGCGGCGACAGAGCGCCGCGGCTACCAAGCAATGGAAACATTCCAATCACTTCTCACGAAAAAACTCGCTTCCGCCTTAGCCGCTGCCGGTTTTGACAACGTCGGCGAGCTGACGCAGGCGACCGATCCTCGGTTCGGCGATTACCAAACAAATGCAGCGTTGGTGCTTGGAAAACAGCGCAGCGAAAGCCCGAGAAATGTTGCCGCAAAGATTTTGGAGCATCTCAGCGCCGCCGACTTGTGTGAGTCACCGACGGTCGCCGGCGCCGGATTTATCAACTTCACTTTATTGCCCGGCGCCGTCGCCAACAAAACAGCGGAACTCTTCGCCGACGAGCGACTGGGGGTCGCAAGGTCGACATCTCCAAAGAAAATCGTGATCGATTTCGGGTCTCCCAATGTGGCCAAGCCGATGCACGTAGGTCACATTCGCAGCACAGCACTTGGGGACGCGCTCGCGCGAATCGCGACCTTTCTCGGTCACGACGTGATTCGCGACAATCACATTGGCGATTGGGGCACGCAATTTGGAATGGTGATCTGGGGATGGAAAAATCTGCTTGATCGACAAGCGCTCCAGCGCGATCCGCTGGCCGAGATCGTTCGCATTTATAAAGAGACCAACGCAAGATCGACATCCGATCCGTCGGTGCGAGATGCGTGCCGCCAGGAATTGGTCAAACTCCAATCCGGCGACAAAGAAAACACTGATATCTGGAACGAGTGCGTCGCGCTCTCGATGCAGGATTTCCAGCACGTTTACCAACTCCTCGACATTCATTACGACATCCAGTGTGGCGAAAGCTTTTACAACGATCGCTTGTCCGGCGTCGTCGAGCGGTTGCTTAAGTCCGGCATCGCCGAGATTAGCGAAGGCGCGGTCGTCGTTTTCTTTCGTGATATTCCCGAGCTGGCGGACAAGCCGTGCATCATTCGCAAGAGCGACGGCGGATTCAATTACGCCACCAGCGACATCGCGACGGTTGATTATCGAATCACCGAACTGAAGCGCGACACAGTTTGGTACGTGGTCGGCGCGCCACAAACTTTGCATTTTAAACAAATATTCGAGATCGCGCGCCGGGAAGGACACCAAGCCGCCGATTTCCGCCACATCCCGTTTGGCAACGTTCTCGGCGAAGACCGGAAGCTGATGAAGACGCGCTCGGGTGAAAACGTGCCGCTGCGGCAAGTACTGGAAGAAGCCTGCGCGCGCGCCCGAAAGATCATCGAGGAAAAAAATCCCAACTTAGCCGATGCGGAAAAGGTCGACATCGCGCGGACGATCGGCATTGGCGCGGTCAAATACGCCGACCTCTCCCAATATCGAATGACCGATTACGTTTTTTCCTGGGACAAGATGTTGGCGTTGCAGGGAAACACCGCTCCTTATTTGCAGAACGCTTACGTCCGGGTCCGTTCGATCTTCCGAAAAGCG
>QHOI01000184.1 GCA_003218705.1 Verrucomicrobiota bacterium
CTCCTTGTTGTGTTGCGCCTGGCGGGCGGTGTACCCCTCATATTTGATGTCAGTTTCAAGCAGCTCCCAGATATCTTCTGGAGCTATCGAGCGGACCTCGGACGGGAGATCGGCATAGGTGAAGCCCGGGCGTTTTAGAAGCTGAGAGATCGGAACGCCGCCGCTCCGTGTATTATTCGCAATGGTGCGACATTCTTTCAGCAGCGACGTTTTTGCCTCGAAAGCAGCCATTCGTCCTAGGGTAACCAATCCCAAGTCGAAGCCCTTCGCCGTGAGACGCTGATCGGCGTTGTCGTGTCGAAGCTGGAGCCGGTCTTCCGCGCGACTCGTAAACATGCGATACGGCTCCTCTGTTCCCTTCGTTACCAGGTCGTCGACAAGAACACCGATGTAGGCTTTATTTCGCTCGAGCACGAAAGCCGGCCGATTTTGAACACTCAACGCTGCGTTAGCCCCAGCGATCAGCCCCTGAGCAGCGGCCTCCTCGTAACCGGAAGTGCCGTTGACTTGCCCAGCAAAGTAAAGACGCCGGACCCGCTTGTTTTCAAGAGTATGAAACAACTGGGTCGGGGGGAAAAAATCGTATTCTACCGCATACCCCGGGCGCATTATTTCTGCATGTTCTAATGCCGGAATCGAGCGGACAAACTCAAGCTGAACTTCGTACGGAAGGCTGGTGGAAATACCGTTTACGTAGAATTCGTTGGTATGGCGACCCTCTGGCTCCAAGAATAACTGATGCGCCTCGCGGTCAGCAAACTTAACAACTTTGTCTTCGATTGAAGGGCAATAACGCGGCCCAGTGCCTTTAATTCGCCCGGCATAGAG
>QHOI01000185.1 GCA_003218705.1 Verrucomicrobiota bacterium
CCCAGTTGGCGAAGATTGTCACTCAGAGACGAGCTCGCGTCCGCCATTCGCCCGCCAGGCTTACTGGTCTCACCAATGTGAAGCAACCCACGCAAAAACGTCCCGGAAGTGATCACCACGCTTTGGCCATGGATTGTTAGACCAAGATCTGTTTCGACTCCAACTGCCACGTCGTTCTCGACCAAAATTCTGGAAACCGTGGCTTGTTTTAAATCCAAATTAGCGGCCCGCTCCAAAATGGCCTTCATCCGAAATTGGTAAGCTTTTTTGTCACATTGGACACGCGGTGCTCGGACGGAGGGACCTTTTGAACTGTTAAGCATCCGAAACTGAATTCCCGTCGCATCCGCATTCAAGCCCATTGCTCCGCCAAGGGCATCGATTTCACGGACAATCTGCCCTTTCGCCAACCCGCCAATTGCCGGATTGCACGACATTTGGCCAATCGTATCGAGGTTTTGGGTCAGCATCAGCGTTCGACACCCTATGCGAGCAGACGCTAATGCCGCCTCGATTCCAGCGTGCCCACTGCCGATCACTATAACGTCGTACGTCTCAGTTAGTTTAAACATCGCGTGATCCCTCTGAGATTCCTTGCGCTGGAAACGGCAACAATTCTGCGAGGTCGAACTCTTGCACTTTTCCATCAATCGTCGCCGCCGGGATCTTCATATTCGGATTGAACTCGGCCAACACTTACCGGCAAGCACCACATGGGATCGCTCGCTTTTTCCCGTCTGTTAGTCGCGCTGCCGATGCCGTGTCGATTAATTCATTGTATTGCATAACTAACACATTATCAGCTCGTTAGAGTAGAATATTTTGTTCCAGGCGAAGCGTTTTCTTCGACCGGTGCTGAGAGATCGTGCGATTCTCGCACAGCGTTCAAGGCGACCCGAGTCAAAAGAATAAATAAAAGTGCCGTGACTACAAAAGCGCCCCCCCACATCCAGTACTCCACCACGCGCGGATGGGTTCTCCCAAGCGCCAAGTTGAGGCCGAATTGCCCTAAGGTGCCCAGATACGTGTAAAGGAATAGCCCGGGTGCGCGGCCGACGGTGGTCCAGAACATGTACGGACCAAAGCGAATTGGAGTTAAGCCGTACAAGTAATTCAACAGGCTCGTTGGAAACAGGGGATGTAATTGAGTGAGGAAAATTATTTTCCATGCATCGCGCTCTACTGCTCTTTCCAAAACACTTAGCATTGGAGTAGTCACACATTGCCGCTGCAACCATCGACCGCCGAGCCATCGACTAATCGCGAATGAGATTGCCGCACCAATACTATTGCCGAGGAGAACAATGAAAAAGCCCCACCACAAGCCGAAGAAGAAACCGCCGCCAACGCACAGGATGCCGCCGGGCAATAAAAGCACGTTGCAGCCGGCAAAAAGCAGCGGGTAACAAATCGCGCTCCACGCGCCTAACCCTAGGACGCGCTGCTGCAGCGCCACCACAAAATCAATGATTGGAAAAAAGTGCCAGAGAAGCAGAAACGACGCGATGACAACTGTGAACGTCGCGACTTGGAGCCACACCGCGCGCCGGGCCTCGAGCATTCTGAGATTGTGCTCGGTTCAGAGACTTCGCGCAAATGTTGGAGTTTCGTCCGACTAAACGGTGGGGGCTTGTGCATTTCGCCGGCGCGGAATCCCGAGGCTGTCAAAAATAACCCGCGTGGCGTCGGAACGATTGAGCGTGTAGAAATGGATGCCGGCTACGTTGTTATCCAAAAGATCGTGACATTGTTCCAAAGCGAAGTGAACGCCGACGCGTCGAACGCTTTCAGGATCATTTTCGCATCGCCGTAGAGCCCACAGAAGCTTCGCGGGAAAACGCGAACCGCCGGCGAGCTCCGCGATACGTCTGAATCCGCTCATGGATGTGACCGGCATGATGCCGGCGATTATGGGAACATGAATGTCGGCGAGTGCGCAACGCTCGCGGAAGTCAAAGAAGTCGCGATTATCGAAGAATAGCTGTGTGACGATGTAGTCGGCACCAGCGTCGACTTTCGCTTTGAAGTGATCCATTTCGATTAATCGATTCGGGGTCGCGGGATGTCCTTCAGGAAAGCCGGCCACGCCGACTCCGAACCCGCGCGGATCTGGATGTGCGCCCGATTCGTTGAATCTCCGAATGAACTTCACCAAATCGATCGCGTGTTGAAAGGAATCCCGCGATTTGTCGTAGGGAATGTCATGAGGCCGATCGCCCCCGAGCGCGAGAATGTTCCCAATGGCCGACTTAGCGTATCGAACCAAAATGTCTTCGATCTCTTTTTCATTATGACAGACGCAGGTCACGTGGGGGATTGGATCCAGTTTTGTTGTGTGTTGAATGCGCTCGACGAGGTGGTG
>QHOI01000066.1 GCA_003218705.1 Verrucomicrobiota bacterium
TGATCGCATCGTAAACGTCGTCGGCCGGACCGTCCGGCAATTTTAAATCGAGAAACACGAGATCGAATTTTTGTTTTTCGAGTGCGGCCAGAGCTTCTTTCACCGTGCCGACAACGACGCGGCTGAAACCGATTTTCCGGAGGAAAAGCTTGAAAAGATTTTGCAGGCTTTCGTCATCGTCGACCACAAGGACGGTCGGTTGGCCGGATTTGTCTTCCTTAAGAATGTCTTTATCAAGGGAGGATTTTTTAATCCGCCAGCGGCCGCCGATTTGGATGGCGGGGAGCTGGCCACGCTGAACGAGATAATAAACGGTCGGCAACGGGATACGGAGATATTTGGCCGTTTCCTTAACCGTTAGGAGGTTATGCATGTGGGAAAATCACCAATTCGCGGGAAAATGGGCAAGACATTTCGCTTGGCTAGAGCATTATAAATTCTAGAATCGATGTCAATCCTTTCTTTGGCCGGGGGAGGAGCCTAACGATCCACTATCCGGACACCCGAGGGCACTCGCGACTGGACAATGCAGGGACAGAGGGTGACTATTCGATTTTCGATGAGCGCCCTTTTCTTCAAGCGATTTCTAAAACGCCCATTTCAAATCGCATCGATTGTGCCCAGTTCCAGGGCGTTGGTCGAACGCGTGGCCGATAAAATCGATTTTGACCAGGCGCGGGTGATCGCGGAGTACGGTCCCGGCGAAGGGGTGCATTCGCGCGAGATCGCGCGTCGGATGAGACCGGATTGTCAATTGCTTCTCTTTGAGCTCGACGCTGCTTTCTCGCGCGATTTACAGCGTCAATTTAGAGGGGATCCGCGGGTGCATGTGATCAACGACAACGCTGCGCACCTGCCGTTGGAATTGCGTAGACGCGCCATCGACGCGTGCGACTATATCGTTTCCGGCATCCCGTTTAGCATTCTGCAGATCGACAAGAAGCGGGCTCTGCTCCAACAAACCCATGACGCACTCGCAGCTGGCGGTCGGTTTATCATTTATCAAGTCACGAACGAGCTGAAGCAGCACGCTAAAATTTTCGACCGTGCCGAATCCGAATATTTCCTGCAAAACATTCCGCCGATGTTCATCACGGTTTTTGAGAAATCGAACGGCCGCAACGGCGCATCGCATCTATCCCTTCAGGAAAGTCGAGCTTCCGCAAATAACGCATGACCGGCGGCCGGACGCGGATGGAAAAGGATTCAATGGGAGAAATGTCGCTCCCCGAATCCGCTCTCTATGGCGCTTCCACCCAGCGCGCTGTCCTGAATTTTCCGGTGAGCGGTTACCGTTTCTCCCGCCCGTTCATTCATGCGCTCGGCTTGATTAAGTGGGCCGCGGCCCAGGCCAATCACGATCTCGGTTTACTCGACGCCGAGCGCGCCGCCTTGATCGTGCAAGCAGCCGAAGAAGTGATCGAGGGCAAATTGGACGACCATTTTCCGCTCGACATTTTCCAGACCGGTTCGGGCACGAGCACCAACACGAACGCAAACGAAGTGATCGCCAACCGTTGCGCGCAATTGGCCGGCAAAAAGATCGGCTCGCGCGAGCTGGTGCACCCGAATGATCACGTCAACATGGGACAGTCGAGCAACGACGTTATCCCATCGGCGATTCACATCAGCGCCGCCGAGCAGTTGAAAAATCATTTGGTGCCAGCGCTCGGAAAACTGCAGGGCGCACTCGACGCCAAAACAAAAGAGTTTTGGGACATTATCAAGATTGGTCGAACGCATTTGATGGATGCGACCCCGGTGCGACTCGGCCAGGAATTTTCGGGTTACGCGCAGCAAATCGCCTACGGAAAGCAGCGAGCGGAAAAATCGATCGACGTTCTACGCGAGCTTGCGCTTGGTGGCACCGCGGTTGGAACCGGTTTGAACCGGCATGTCGATCTTACCGGCAAAATGATGCGGCACATTGAGCAGCGGACCGGGATCGCGTTTTACGAAGCGAAAAATCATTTCGAAGCGCAGGGCGGCAAAGACGCGGTCGTGGAAGCAAGCGGCCAGCTCAAGACCATCGCGGTTAGTTTGTTTAAGATCGCGAACGACGTTCGGCTGTTAGGCAGTGGCCCGCGTTGCGGCATTGGCGAGATTCAATTGCCAGCCACCCAACCGGGCAGCTCGATCATGCCCGGCAAAGTGAATCCGGTGATGTGCGAATCGATGATGATGGTTTGCGCTCAAGTCTTCGGCAACGACGCCGCCATTACCTGGGCGGGCGCGAATGGAAATTTCGAGCTCAACGTGATGATGCCGGTAATGGCGCATGATCTTCTCGAATCAATCCGGCTGCTTGCCAATGTGGTCGATGTCTTCTGTGAAAAATGCGTGACTGGGATCGCGGCGAACAAATCCCGTTGCGAAGAATTGGTCGAGCTTTCCATGGCGATGGTGACGAGTCTTGCGCCCAAGATCGGTTACGACCGCGCGGCCGAGCTCGCCAAAGAAAGCGTGCGAACCGGCAAGACTGTCCGCGAACTTTGCCGGGAGAAAAAAATCTTGCCGGAAAAAGAACTCGCGCGCGCGCTTGATCCCGTTTCGATGACTGAACCCGGCGGCACTGGTTCGGGCGGCTAGAGATGTCGATCCAACGATTGATCGGCGCACTGTTGCTGGCGATCGGCCTAACGAATATGGTGATGGCCGCGGATTCGCGACCCGACGTAGCACAGATCATTAACAAAACGGAAGCGTCCGCCATTTTGGGCGAACCGGTGAAAGATCCAAGCCAGCGGAGCGGCGACGGGACGGACGGTTATTACTCCAAATGCAATTATTACAGCGTTCGGCGTGGCAAATCGTTGATCATTCGCCTGCAGGTGCCGGGGCCGAACGCGATCGGTCCGCAAAAAGAACTTCAGCTGTTGGCGGCAGCGAACGGCACGATGGAAAAAGTTTCCGATGTTGGCGACGCCGCCCAAATGTTTACCGGCGGCAGGGAAAGCGGGTTCGCTTCGAGAATGCTGATGCTTTACGTCGCCAAAGGTAACACGTTCCTCACCGTCGGTCTCGCCGGTTTTGGAGACGACGCGGTGGCGCTGGAAAAGGCAAAGACCGTCGCGCAGAAATTGCTCGAGCATCTTTGACCGCAGCCAACGGCGAGCTTAGATCGACAATATGGTGGCCAAACTCGACGGACCGCAGTTTTCCGGTGGCGCCAATATTGCAATCAAATGTCCCGCGCACACATACGATCAAACAGTCGCCTTTTATCGCGACACACTCGCGCTTCCATTGATCGAAGAAGAATCCGATGGCTGCATTTTTCAGTTCGGTCCGAACCGGCTCTGGATCGACAAAGTGCCGAATCTGAGTCATCCCGATATTTGGCTCGAGATCGAAACCAACGACACCGAGGCCGCCTCGTCGTTTCTAAAGATTCACGGCGTCGCGCGTCGCGATGAAGTGGAAAATCTGCGCGAAGATTTCAACGGCTTCTTCATCTCCGATCCCGCCGGCGTCGTTCATCTCGTGGTCGGCCCGGAAGAAGTGTGAGGGCAAATGCCTGAAGATTGGCTTTTGCGACTGATCGAACAGGTGTCGCTGATGCTAGCGGAGCTGAGTCGTCTGAAGACGGGGGAGAAACCGGCACGGATTAGCGCGCTTTGTCTGCGCGAGACTGGATTGCCGCTTGATTTTGTTAAGCACTCATCTCCAAAAGCAATTCTGCAGCTGCTAGAGAGTGGCGGCGGAACGCAATATGTACGCGCGGTTTTATTGGCGGAACTGCTACTACAAGATGCCGATGTCACTGAAGAGTCCGGCAAGAGTCGTGAGGCAAAGATCAGTCGTGCTCAGGCTCAAGCGCTCCTCGCCTACAGCATCGACAATCTCTCACCCGACGAGCAAAGGTTATATCGGCCTAAACTGGAGGAATTAACAAAGGGTCTTAAACGTGGCGACCCATGATGGTCAGGTCGCGTTCCACAACATCGAGCTGCGCGATGCGCGGAAGTAATCCCCAGCGCTCGAAGCCAAGTTGTTCGAACAACCGCAAGCTTGGTTCGTTGTGCGCGAAAATCAGACCAACCATCGCCCTGATCTGAAGGGACGGCGCGCGAGCGATCGCTTCTCCGAGTAATGTTCGGCCGACTCCGCGCCGCCGGAACTTTTCATCGACATAGACGCTGACTTCGGCCGTGCCGCGGTAAGCACAGCGGGGCAAAAAAGGTTTTAACATGAGCCAGCCGGCGATTTTGCGGTTGATTTCCAAAACCCAAAACGGATGTCGGTCCGCCGAATGTTCTTTCAGCCAGCCGCGTCGCTCTTCCAGCGTGACTGATTCCAGTTGCGCGGTAGCAACACGAGTCGCGACCGCGGCGTTGTAAATTTTAATGATCGCGGGCAAATCGGACTCAACCGCGTCGCGGATTTTCATTTCTTCCGCTGTCTCTGGCCGTCGATGTTCAACCGCAACCCCGCTCATGCTGCCGGGAAAAATGCGTTCTCGAAAGTCGGCTGAAATGCGCCGAGCTCAGTCTCGCCGATGCAAAACCTGGGACTGATATCCGATTGGGTGGCACAAAAAAGTTCGATGTCGATCTTGCCACATTTGCTGAGCGCCTCGCGTACGGTTTGGAGCGCGAGCCCGGGGGTGTTGCAATCGCGGCTAAGATGTCCAAGCACGACCCGATCAATTTTTCCGGGAAGCAATTCTTCGATCACGGTAGCGGCCGCGTTATTGGAAAGATGCCCGTGCCGCGACTGGATCCGCTGTTTCACCGGCCAGGGCCGATGTGTGTCGCTCTGTAACAGTTTCTCGTCATGGTTGGTTTCGATCACGAGCGTGTGCACTTGTCGAAGCCGTTCCACAATCATCTTTGTGGCGTAACCGAGGTCGGTGATAAACCCGAGGCCGCGCGCTCCCGCATAAAACGCGAAGCCGACGGGATCGACCGCGTCGTGCGGCACCGGAAAAGTTTGGACAAGGACGTCGCAAATCTTGAACTCGGCGCCGGTGCGAAAGATTCGCCAGTTCCGACGTCGATCCAACGCGCAGTCGGAACGGACTGCTTCGGCGGTTTGCGCGTTCGCATAAATCGGCAGATCGAATTTGCGACAGAGCACCTCCAGCCCGCAAACGTGATCGCCATGCTCATGGGTGAGCAGAACGCCATCGAGCTGTTCGGCCACCACGCCGCACTGTTCGAGGCGCAAGACGATTTGCCGCGCGCTCAGGCCGCCATCGATCAGAATTTTACAATGGTCGGTCGCGACGAGCGCACTGTTCCCGGCGCTGCCGCTCCCGAGCATCGTCAAACTAAACACGACCGGTATTTAGCGACTGCGTGTCAGTTTTCGCAAATTAAATTCACGCGCCGCGATAAAATTTCGACGCCGGGCAGCGCGAGGATTCGTTTTTTCTTGTCGGAATAATCGAGGGATCGGAAACGCCGAATTTCATCAAGCCGCCGTGCACCGTTCAGGGTGTCGAGATAGTGAGTGTAACTCGAGGCCAGCTCGGTCGTCTCCAGATAACGTGCCCGGAGGTTGCGATCGCGAAACGCTTCCGGGCATTGCCGTGCGAAAAGATGAAAGCGGAGCCAGCGGCGGTCAGTGCGTGAAACACGTTGGGTTTTTCGAAAGAAGGCAACGAACAAAAGAAGAACAAGATAGGTATCGACCTGCGCCTGGAGCTCGAGATTGCGAGCAAAATCTTCCGATGCGATCTCACGCGCGCCATTTTTAAACTGAAGAGCGGCATGAAGGGCGTGATTGATTTCTTCTACGAACGTGATGAGCGAACGGATATTGTGATCGCTCAGGCCAGCGCGCGGGTCGTGTCGCTCGAGTTGTTCGATCAGCCAATGTGAATAATAAATACCGACGTAAAGGCGATCATCGGCCGTGCGCAGAAATGTGCGGGCAAGCTCACTCAATTCGCGGGCCGTTTTGCCAGCCAAGATCGACAATTGCCCACAGCGGTGCCGATCAATCAGGCAGCTTTCGAGATTGATCCCAACCTGCGCGTACGTGCGCTCGAAAAGCTTTTGGATCTGACTGAAAAGGCTCTCGTTCACAGAACGAGCGATGATCGCGCATCTTCATCGAGATGAAGCAAGCGATCGGAAAGTTCGTTGAGCGCGAGACGAACGTCGTGGAAGCGACTGGCTAATCCGGCGAAGACATCGGTGAGTTCGCAGCGTCGCGCGGTTTCGTGCGAAGCGACAAGCTGATAATTGCTGCGACCGACTTGCTCGTAAAATTCGATGTCGGGCGCACCGCGCAGACTGCGGCGCTGCGTGTTCTCGTGAAAGATGCCACTGATGAAGAGGGAGTAATTTCCGACGTGCGCGCGCAAGAGGAAAGTTTGCTCGGGCGTGGCGCGGGTGAGCGCGATCAACATATCGGAAATATATTCGTGGGCGCGGTTGTTCGCCCCGGCGAATCCGTCTTTTGGCGGATCGATCTTGTCCGGGCTCTGCAATTGATTCGCGCGGGAAAAAGTTTCGAGCAGCGAGCCGACATAATCGCAAAGTTTGCGATCGCCAATGCCGGCCTGCTGCAAGACGTAGCGGGCGAGAACATAAAAATAGAATTGGGACGAGATGTGGAGATGGCTCGCATTGGAAAGAATGGTCTCGACCAGGCGCGGATGATCGAGAATCGAGTCGCGGGTTTCCGAGTCACCGAGAAGATCGACCAGGGAAACGCTATCGCCGCGCGAGCGAGCGAGGGTGCGGACAATAAAATCGAAATCCGCGGCGGTGAAACGTGCCCGACAATTTGCCCTAATCATCGCACCTTCCGTTCACCAGCATTGACGATGCCGCAGCCAACTTTGTTCGAGGCGACGTTTATTTCGGTTCGCCGCGTTAGTCAAGAGCGTCCCGTGGGCGTAATGATTCCGACGCGCGGCGCGGATTTGCAAATGATCGTGCTCGCCTCATAATAAACGCGCTCTTTTCGGAATCGATCAGCAGGACGTCGATCTTGCAAAAAATGGAAGGGTGGCTGAGTCCGGTTTAAGGCACTCGACTCGAAATCGAGCGTGGGGCAACCCACCGTGGGTTCGAATCCCACCCCTTCCGCCAAGTCTGCGTATTAGCGGATAGGTCTGCGAAAAATGTTACAATTTTCGTCTTGATTTGCGTTCATTTTGCACTGCATATTGTATGTCCGCCGAACGGCCCCGCTATTACTTGTTATGCGCCGGAATTCACAGGTTGTTAGTAGGGCTGTTGGCAGGAATTCACCGCTAATTCACAACCTTAACCCGCACTTCCCGCTATGATCCAACTCAAACCCGGAATCCCACCTTCTGCCCTGAACAAACCGCGAAAGGCAGCTGATCGTCGCCAGAATCGGTCAGCAAAAAAACCAGTTAGCGGGTTGCATTTTGAGCGGGTGTTCAGCGACCCAGCGGTGAAACCGTTCGGCCAGATCGAATGGGAACATCGGACGGCGGAGATCACGGACGACAGCGGCCAGATCATTTTCAAACAGGAAAACGTTGAGGTTCCAAAAAATTGGAGCGCGCTGGCGACCAAGATCGCGGTTTCGAAATATTTTTATGGCGACATCGCGCACGGAACGGATCCACACAAAGGCGGCCGCGAAAGGTCGGTGCGGCAATTGGTTCACCGAGTCACCCGAACCATCACCGATTGGGGAATGGCCGACGGCTATTTCGCGGACGCGGAGGAGGCGGAAATTTTTTATGATGAACTGACCTGGCTTTGCTTGAACCAACATGGCGCATTCAATTCGCCGGTCTGGTTCAATGTCGGTTTGCATCATGAGTACGGTATCGGCAAAAATGCCGGCGCCGGAAATTATTTTTTTAATCGAGAAACCGGAAAGGCGGAGCGCGCGCGGACTCAATACGAGTACCCGCAGGGCAGCGCCTGTTTCATTCAGGACGTGGACGACACGATGGAAGACATCATGCGTCTGGCCATGAGCGAGGCAATGCTCTTTAAGTACGGCAGCGGCACCGGCACCGATCTCTCCACTTTAAGATCGACAAAAGAGAAATTGAGCGGCGGCGGCAAGCCGAGCGGCCCATTGTCGTTCCTCAAAGTCTACGATCAAGTGGCGAACGTAGTGAAAAGCGGCGGAAAAACGCGGCGTGCCGCCAAGATGAACACGCTCAAAGATTGGCACCCGGACATTGAAGAGTTCATCGACGCCAAGCAAAAGGAAGAGAAGAAAGCATGGGCACTAATCGAGCAGGGTTACGACGGCAGCTACAACGGCGATGCTTACGGCTCGGTCATGTATCAAAACGAAAATCTGAGTGTCCGCGTGAGCGACGAGTTTATGGAAGCTGCGCTCGAAGGTCGCGATTGGTGGACGCGCCGGGTGACCGATGGCCAATCGTGCGAGCGGAAAGAAGCGCGAACATTACTCCGAAAAATCGCGGAAGGGACGCACATCTGCGGTGATCCCGGAATGCAGTTTGATACCACGATTCACAAATGGCACACCTGCAAAGGGACCGGCCGGCAAAATTCGACCAATCCGTGCAGCGAATATTTGTTTCTCGATAATACGGCCTGCAATCTGGCGTCGCTAAATCTGCTCAAATTTAAAACGGCCGATGGCGAGTTCGACGTCGAGCGGTTCAAAGCCGCGGTGCGGATTTTCATTACTGCGCAGGAAATCGTGGTCGATAACGCCAGTTATCCGATCAAGGAGATCGCGGAGAACTCGCACATTTTCAGAACGCTTGGGCTGGGCTACGCGAATCTCGGATCGTTGGTGATGAGCTATGGATACGGCTACGACAGCGTGGAAGGCCGCGCGCTTTGCGGCGCCGTTACCGCGATCATGACCGGGGAAGCATACGAGCAAAGTGCGCGAATGGCGCAAGCGCTCGGTGCTTTTCCCGGTTATAAAGACGCGCGCTGCAACGGCGTTTCAAAACCAGTCGCGAAAAATAATGTCGCGTCCATGCTCGAAGTCATCGAGCTGCATCGCTCCGCGGTCAGCGAGATCCCGGATGTCGATGAATTCGCTTATTTAAAAAAGGACGCGGCCAAGACTTGGAGGCGGGCAACCGAATTGGGCAAGCGTCACGGTTATCGCAACGCGCAGGTGACGGTACTCGCGCCAACTGGGACAATCAGTTTCCTGATGGATTGTGACACCACTGGCATCGAACCGGACATCGCGCTGGTAAAATACAAACTGCTCGCCGGTGGCGGCATGTTGAAAATTGTGAATCAAACGGTCAAACCGGCTCTGGAAAAGCTGGGTTATAATTCGGAAGAAGTAGACCGGATCATCGCGCACATCGACGCCTTCGACACGATTGAAGACGTGACCGATTCAGATGGATCGACCAGAGCGTCGGGACTGAAACCGAAGCATTTGCCGATCTTTGATTGCGCGTTCAAACCGTTCAAAGGCGAGCGCTCGCTTAATTACATGGCGCATCTCCGGATGATGGCTGCAGCGCAGCCATTTTTGAGTGGCGCGATTTCGAAAACGGTAAACCTGCCGGAAGCAGCCACGGTTGACGACATCATGAACAGCTACGTCGAAGGCTGGCGGCTCGGCTTGAAATCAATCGCGATTTATCGCGAAGGCTCGAAACGGTCGGCGCCGTTGAACACGCGCAAGACGCGCGACATGGGTGGAACTACGGAAGATGTCGATGTTGCGCTCGATATCACCATCGACCGCGAAGATTTCCAGAAACGCATTCTCGAGCTCGAAGAAGAGCTGACGACGCTGCGCGGCAAGATCGATAAACCATTGCGTCATCGGATGCCCGATACGCGGATGTCGTTGACGCATCGGTTCGAGATTGCCGGACACGAAGGTTACATCACGGTCGGCTTGTACGAAGACGGTCAACCGGGCGAACTGTTCATCACTATGTCGAAGGAAGGCAGCACCATCGGCGGATTGATGGACACGGTCGGCACGCTCACGTCGATTGCGCTTCAGTACGGCGTGCCCCTGGAAAGTTTGGCGAAAAAATTCGCGTATCAACGGTTCGAACCAAGCGGCTTCACCAAGAATCCGGATATTCGCAATGCGACCAGCATTACCGACTACGTTTTCCGCTGGCTGGCCTGCCAATTCATTAAAGGCTACAAGGAAGCAACCTCGCCGAGCCGCGGGCAAACGGAGTTACCGTTGAAAGAGATTGGGGAAATGGAAAAGAAGGCGCTGAACCGGCCGGTATCGGATCTGGCGCGGACCGGCGAAAAAGAACTGATCGATGTGATCACGAGCCATTCTGCGAACGACGGCGAGCCGCAAGTGCTGGGCAACGGCAGCAGTCACGCCGATCGTGTCCAGGAAGCACTCGGGAACATGTTCATGGACATCATCTGTTCGCATTGCGGCAGCGACAAAGTAATTCGCGCTGGCGCCTGCGGCGTCTGCACCGAGTGCGGCACAAGCCAAGGCTGCAGTTAGGGAGCCGTCTTTGGCAGCTGGGCGGTGGACAGAAGCGCCTGAATAGCTAGACTTCGTGACCCGCCGATTATTCGTCGGCGGGTTCGCTTTTCATGACTGAAACTGAAGCACAACGACAGAAAGAGATTCAGCAGGCCGAAGAATTACTTTTCACCGGCCCGCAGGCGCTCGGTTTCGTCAAAGGCTTGTTCCAAGGCCACTTCGTTTCCGACTGGGTGATGCCGTATCCACGGATTCCGGCTGCGCAACAAACTGAGCTCAACCGGACGCTGAAGGAGTTGCGCGAATTTCTCGATGCCAAGCTCGACGCGGTGGCGATCGATCGAAATGCGGACATTCCGCGGGAAGTGATTGATGGTCTCGGGCGTGTCGGCGTTTTGGGCATGACGGCGCCGGCGGAGTACGGCGGGAGCGGTTTTACGCAGATGGCGAACTGCAGAATTTTGGAGGAGGTCGGTCGCCGGTGCGCATCGACATCAGTTTTCGTAAACGCGCATCATTCGATTGGGATTCGCGCGCTTTTGTTGTTTGGCACGCACGAACAAAAACAGAAATGGTTGCCGAAACTTGTGACCGGCGAGCAACTCGGCGCATTTGCCCTCACTGAAAAAGAAGCCGGTTCGGACGCGGCCAATGTGCAAATGACGGCGACGCCGAGCGCTGACGGTTCGCATTTTATTTTGAATGGCGAAAAGCGTTACATCACTAACGCAGCGATCGCCCACGTCTTGACGGTCATGGCGCGAACGCCGGTGCCGGGAAAAGAGGGCAAGACAGCGATCACCGCTTTCCTGGTCACCCCCGACATGCCCGGTTTTGAAATTCTCGAGGCGCGGATGCCGAAGATGGGAATTCGCGGCACGGCGACTGGGCGATTCGCGATGAGCGACGTGAAAGTGCCGAAGGAAAATATCCTCGGGCCGCCGGGGAAAGGTTTAAAGGTTGCCCTTACCGTTCTGGATTTCGGGCGAACGACGTTCGGCGCCTGTTGCACCGGTGCGGCGAAGACTTGTCTAACGCTCGCGGTCAAACACGCCAATACTCGGAAGCAGTTCAATAAAACGCTCGGCCATTTTCATCTGGTGAAAGAAAAAATCGCGCGGATTGCGGCCGACGCTTATGCGATGGAAGCGATGACGACCATCACCGCTTCACTAATTGATCGCGGCTTGGAAGATTACATGCTCGAGACCGCGATGCTGAAAGTGTTCACCACCGAGCGGTTGTGGGAATGCATCAACGACGCGTTCCAGATCTATGGCGGTTCAGCCTACTTTGTTGATCTTCCACTCGAGCGAATGTTACGGGACGCGCGAATCAACCAAATTGGCGAAGGCAGCAACGAAGTGCTGACGTCGTTTATCGCGCTGGTCGGGATGCGCGGGCCGGGCATGGAGTTCAAGGAAATTTACGACACGATGCTGAAACCAACGCGCGAAGGTGGAATCGGGAAAGCGTGGAGCGCAGGGATGAGCCGGCTCGGCGCGACTGTGCGCATCCCGGATGTGCCGGTGCGCAGCGCTGAGCTGCGCTCGTTCGGCAATCAACTCGGCAGATTGATCTGGCGTTTTAATTTCGCAGTGAACCGATCGCTCGTCGTTTATCGCGAACCAATTCTGGACATGCAGCTCGTTCAAGAAAGGATCGCTGGCGCGGCGATGGATTTGTTTGCGTCGACCGCGGTCCTGAGCCGATGGGATTCGGAGATTCAATTCGCTCAAGGCAACGGCGAAGCGCCGAGTCGAAAGAACACCGCTGCCGAACTTTTCCTGCGCCAATCGTTCCGGCGAATTCGGAATTATCTCGCCGGACTCAGCGACAATGACGACAAGTTCGTATTGAGCGCGGCGGACTCAGCGCTTCGCTAAAAGAACGTTCCTTCCAGCTACGGCGATTTCAAGATGCGAAGCGCCTGGAGCAGATCGTGCGTGATCAGCTCGTAGAGCGGGTAATGTACGGCGAGAACGATGTACTGATGAAACTCGATCGCCGCGAGAAATATGACTGCGGCGGCGGTAATAGCAGCGCGATATGATTTCACCCATGACGCCATTGCTACGATTTGGCTAAAGGCGAGGAAGCGCAGCGGCAGGTCCCACATGTTGGCGTAACGAAGGTTCATTCCGTACTTCACATTGCACATCACGAGATAACTGGCGGCGATGAAAATCGAGATGAAGAGTTCCGGTTTCATCGTGCGATTGAGTCGAAAGACTGTTCCGAGCGCGAGAATTAGGACGATCGGGCTGACCAGGAGAAGATCGACCAGGTACCGGTACCACGGCCCGTCTCCGGTCAGGATCGCATACTGGAGTTGGTAATTCTTAGCGAGCGAGTAATGATAGGTGTGAATGGTCTGGCTTAGTCCGCCAGCGAGCAAAACGAGAATGACACCGCCGAGCAGTGGTCCGAGCACGGTGGCAATGACAAGCTCGCGCGTTACGGTTCCGAATCGCAGCCAGTGATTTGCAACGAGTAGAGCTACGAGCGCGATCCAGACAAAGAACGAATTTTC
>QHOI01000067.1 GCA_003218705.1 Verrucomicrobiota bacterium
CTGGTGCGACGAACGGCGGATGCTCGATCTCCAGATCAAATTGCAACACTGGCTGCACGCCTGGCTGTTCGTCCACGCGCCGATCTCGTTTCTGCTGCTGATGCTCGTTTTCTGGCACGCCTACGTAACACTCTTCAATTACTGATGCCCCGCTGCCAAAGTTCACTCGTTAGGCTTGACTGCTTAAAGCAGTCAAGTTTGCGGCGGGTTTGGCGGCCTGTAACTGCCGCCTTGAATTGAAATGGCCAAACCGGGACGCACCCAAAAACAGATCGCCGAGCGTTACAAAGGCAATCTCGGTTATTATCGCCGACTTCATCCCTGGCGGCGCACGCGATTCATCATCAGTTTAATCACGATCTTTGGCGGACTGGTCGCGATCGGGCTTTTTCAAAAGCACGGCCGCGAAACTTTTTTTAACGCGGGCAAAATTTCGACGAGTCACGCCAAGTTCGCGGACGACTGCGCCCAATGTCACGACCGCGATGCCGTCACTGGAAAATTTACCGAGGTGTTACGCGATCGTTTTCGTAACGGCGTCGCCGTCGAAGCGATCGATCGCAAATGCGAGACTTGTCATGAGAAGCACAGCTTTCACGAAGCGAACGTCGTTCAAAACCGCTCCTGCTCGGCGTGTCATCAGGAACATCGCGGGCTTAGTAATCTTAGATTGGTCGCGAGCTCGCAATGCGCGACCTGCCACAACAACTCCGCCATGATGACTGCGTCGGCCGAAAAAGGAATGCACCTTCCGCGCGATGCATTCCACCGACATCCACATCCCCCGCAGCAGATCGTTTTCGAGCTGCCGCGGCCGCCGCAAGGTTTTACAGCGACATTCGCTTCGTTTTGGGAAGCGCATCCCGAATTTCAATTGAAACGCGTCAGCGCGCGCGATCCCGATGTGCTGCGTTTCAATCATCAGCGCCATTTCGCTTCCGACATTCCGCCGGTGAATGGACAGAAGCTCGATTGCAATTATTGCCACCAGCTCCAGCCGGACGGCCGCTTTTATCAACGCATCAGTTTCGGTGCCAATTGCCAGGTGTGTCATTCACTCCAGTTCGATTGGAGAAATCCTGAAATGCGCATTCCGCATGGGAATGTCGATCTTGTCCGGACATTTTTACGGAGCCTGCCCGCGCAATACGCGGATTACGCCCGCTTGAAGAAAGGAATTCCTGAGCGCGAGGTTCCTGGTTTCGTCGCGCAACAAATCAAACAGCTACGCGATCAGTTTCATTCCGGCGATGAGCTCGAGCGCGCCGTCTTCTTCACCAAGGACCCTTACAAGCCGCAGCAAACGATGGGTGCGGCTGCGCGTGGCAATTTTACCGGCTGCGCCTTTTGCCACGAAGTGAAAACGGCCGCCAATGCCGTGCCCGCAATTACAAAACCGATTTTAGTTGATCGATGGATGCCGCAGGCCAATTTCAATCACGCCAAACATCAGGTCGATCCGGTCACGCAAAAGCCACTCGACTGCAATCTTTGCCATCAGGCAAGGCAGAGCCGTGAGACATCCGATGTTCTAATGCCCGCGAAAGCGAACTGCACCATCTGCCACAGCCCGCAGGGGAAAATCGTCGCCGAATGCATCACTTGTCATTCTTATCACGCGCCGATTGCAGCCCAGACCGTCGCTGAATCCACCAAGTCAGTGAAACAAATGCTGTTGGACGCGAAATAATTCGAGATTGGACGTTGGGCGTTCGGCGTTGGACGTTTTCTGCTTATGACTGCGCCCACGCAAACTCCGGCCGAACTTGGCTATCGCATGCCGGCCGAGTGGGAACCGCAAGCCGCGACCTGGTTATCCTGGCCGCGGCGCGAAGGAATCAGCTTTCCTGATTCGTTCGACCGCGTGTTGCCCGCGTTGCGAGAAATGGTCGCGGCGCTGATCGGCAACGGCCAGTCCGGCTCGGACCCGGTCTGCATCAATGTCATTAACGGCGCGCACGAAGCCGAAGCGCGCGCGGTTCTCGATGTCCTGCCACAGCAGGAATGCATCACTTATTATGAAATCCCCACGAACGAGCCGTGGTGCCGCGATCACGGTCCGATTTTTTTAACCAGAAAGACCGATCCGAAGCTGGCGATCGTGGATTGGGATTACAATGCCTGGGGAAATAAATATCCGCCGTTCGATCTCGATGAAGTCGTTCCGACGCGCATTGCTGAGATCCTGAAGGTTCCGGTTTTTTATCCGCGAATGATTTTGGAAGGCGGCTCAATCGAAGTGAATGGGGCGGGCGCGCTCCTCACCAGCGAATCGTGCCTTCTAAATAAAAACCGCAATCCAAAACTCTCGCGCGGAGAAATCGAGCAACGCCTTCGCGACTATCTCGGCGTCCGCGAAATTCTTTGGCTGGGCGATGGAATCGAAGGCGACGACACTGACGGTCACATCGACGATCTCGCACGTTTCGTTTCGGAAACCAAAGTTGTCACCGTGGTCGAGGAGAATTCGGACGACGCAAATTACCAGCCTCTTCAAGGCAATCTAAACCGCCTGTCCGGCTTCGGACTCGACATCGTCATTTTGCCGATGCCGAAGAAAATGGTTCGCGAAGGTCAACGCTTGCCCGCGAGCTACGCCAACTTTTACATCGCCAATAGTTGTGTGCTCGTTCCCACGTTCGCTGATCCAGCCGATGAACTCGCGTTGTCGATCTTGCGCGACTGCTTCCCCAATCGTCGCGTCGTCGGAATTGACTCCCGCGAATTAATCTGGGGCCTGGGCACGTTTCATTGCCTGACCCAGCAGCAGCCAAAAGTGCTGTAGAGGCCGCTGTCCTCAGCGGCATCCGGAATCAGCCGCCGAGACGCCGGCCACTACAGTTAATCGGCTTCAGCTGCCGGTTTGTAGCCGCTTTTCAGAATCGCGTCGTGCAAATCGGGCGCGTGCGTCTTGCGGGCGTCGAATTTAACGATCACTCGTTCGTCCGGAAGGTCGACGATCACGTCTTGGACGCCGTTTATTTTCATCAGGACGGGACGCAGCTTTCGCACGCACTCGTCGCAGTCTTCGCCCTCGGTCGCGATTTCAATGGTTTCAATAACGGCGTGATCGGACCGCTCGGGATTGAACGGATCGCTTGGCTCAGGCTCGTTTGGTCGGGCAGGATCCATCAACTATTGAACGTGCGCCGCGGTCTGGGTGGTTGCAACTTCTCGCGCGATCGGTTCCAGCACCCGCCAGACATTTTCGGCGAGAATTTTCTGGCCGGCCGCGTTTGGATGGACGCGGTCAGGCTGATTCAAGAGCGGATCGCCGCTAACCCCTTCGAGCAAATATGGAATGAGCGTGGCGCTATTTTTCGCGGCGAGGTCGGCGTAGATCCGGCCGAAAGCGAAAACATAATCGTCCGAGGCATAATTTGGCAGCTGCATTCCGGCGATGATGATCCTGACATTCGGATTGCGCGCTTTCACTTGGGCGATGGTCGCTTGCAGATTGTTTCGAATTTCCGCGATCGGCACGCCGCGAAACGCGTCGTTGATGCCGAGCTCGAGAACGAAGATGTCGATCTTGCGTTTAAGATGCGCGGGCAAGCGGTGCAATCCGCCGTCGGTCGTCCCGCCGCTTTGACTGGCGTTGGTGATTTCAAAGCTCAGATTGGCCGCCCGCAATTTCTCGGTCAACAACGCCGGATAAGCTTGAGTCGATCTCAGGCCGAACCCTTGCGACAAGCTGTCGCCGAGAACGAGGATCCGTTTCACCGGTGAAGGATCGGGGGAGGCTGCGGTCATGGATTGCCCAAGAAAGATAAGCGCGAGACTAACGACTGCCACCGTGATCGCCCTCATAATCCCGTCAACGAAAAAGCCAACCTAATATTGAATGTTGGACGTTGAACGTTAGGGTGTAAACCCTTCTAAATTTAACCCTTCGTGTTTATGGCTAATTACGGAATCAACGGCTTCGGACGCATCGGTCGCAACGTCTTGCGGGCGATGACGCAAAAACAAGTCGAGCACGTCCGCGCAATCAATGATCTCACCGACACTAAAACTCTCGCTCATCTCCTCAAATGGGACTCGGTCCATGGCCGGTTCGACGGCGAAATCGGATTCGACGAAGAGAACATCGTGGTGCGCGGTCACAAAATTAAGATCTTCAAGGAACGCGACCCGGGGAATCTCCCGTGGAAGAAGTTGGAAGTCGATGTTGTCCTGGAGTCGACCGGTTTTTTCACCGCGCGCGACAAAGCAGAACTGCACATCACCAAGGCTGGAGCAAAACGGGTGTTGATCAGCGCGCCGGCGAAGAATCCGGATGCGACACTTTGCATCGGGATCAACGACAGCGTCTACGATCCGGCGAAGCACACGATCGTTTCCAACGCCAGCTGCACCACCAATTGTCTCGCGCCGATGGCAAAAGTGTTGCACGACAAATTCGGTATCGCCCACGGATTCATGAGCACGATCCACAGCTACACCAATGACCAGCGCATTCTCGATTTTCCCCACGAAGACTTGCGCCGCGCGCGGGCGGCCGCGATCAGCATCATTCCTTCGAGCACCGGCGCAGCCAAAGCGATCGGCGAAGTGATTCCAGATCTGAAAGGGAAATTGAACGGTGGGGCGTTTCGAGTGCCGACGCCGGACGGTTCCGTGACCGATTTCAGCGCAGTCCTCGAAAAGGATGCGACCGTCGACGCCGTAAACGCCGCATTTAAAGCAGCCGCCTCCGACAAAAGTTACAAAGGCGTGCTCGAATACAGCGACGAACCGCTCGTGTCCCACGACATTATCGGCAATCCGCACTCGTGCATCTTCGACAGCAAACTGACCATCATGCTCGGCAACCGTTTCGTGAAAGTGGTCGGTTGGTACGACAACGAGTGGGGCTACAGCAATCGTTGCGTCGAAATGCTCGAGATGCTCGGAAAATAATGGCCAAACTTTCGGTCCGAGATGTCGATGTTCGCGGCAAGCGCGTTTTGACTCGCGTCGATTTCAATGTGCCGATCAAAGAGAACGGCGACCAAATTGAAGTCACGGACGATACGCGAATCCGCGAAGCGTTGGCGACGATCAATTATCTCCGAGAGCAAAAAGCGAAAACGATTTTGATGTCACACTTTGGCCGGCCGAAGGGTAAGCGCGTCCAGAAATACTCATTGCGACCGATCGGCGATCATTTGCACACTCTGATTGGACAGCCGGTCATCTTCAGTCACGAGACGATTGGCGATGTTCCGGAGAAAATCATTGAGCACATGGAGAACGGTGACGTGGCGCTGCTGCAAAATTTGCGCTTTCAGCCGGAGGAAGAAGCGAACGACCCCAAATTCGCGCAGGCGCTGGCCAAATTCGGTGAAGTTTATGTCAACGACGCCTTCGGCGCGGCCCATCGCGCCCACGCTTCGACGGTCGGTGTGACCAAGTTCATTGAGAAATGCGCAATGGGTTTCTTAATGGAGAAGGAGTTGAAGTATCTCCATGAAGAGCTGGACAACCCGGCCAAGCCGTTCGTCGTGATCATGGGCGGAGCGAAAGTATCCGATAAGATCGGCGTTCTCAAAGCGTTGATAAAAAAGGCCGAGACGATTCTGATCGGCGGCGCGATGGCGAATACGTTTTTCAAAGCCCAAGGAATTCCGATCGGTGCCAGCCGCGTTGAGGCGGACAAAACAGACCTGGCGAGCGAACTTCTCGATCTTGCGAAGGAGCGCGGCGTGAAATTTCTGCTGCCGATCGATGTTCTCGAGGCGCAGGAAATTCGTGCCGGCGCGCCGACTCGGAACACCAGCCGCTTGTCGCGCGAACACGGAATCAGCGATGGTTGGCAGGCGGTCGATATCGGCAACGCGACGATCGCTTTGTTTGAGGAGGAGATTGCCAAAGCAAAAACGATTCTGTGGAATGGCCCGGTCGGCATTTTTGAAATTCCGGATTTTGCCGAAGGAACAATCGCGATCGCGGAAGCGCTGGCCAAATCAGGCGCGACCACAGTCATTGGCGGCGGCGATTCGGTCACGGCCGTGAAACAAGCCGGGCTAGCCGACAAGATGACTTTTATTTCGACCGGCGGGGGGGCGTCGTTGGAATTACTCGAGGGCAAAGAGCTTCCCGGAGTCGCCGCGCTTACCGACAAATAGTTTATGAGAAAGAAAATCGTTGCCGCGAATTGGAAAATGAATATGACGCAGGCCGAATCGGCGCGTTTTGTTGAATCATTGGTCCTCGATCTTGGCGACATCACCGACGTCGAAGTGGTGATCCTTCCGCCATTCACCGCGATTGCGAAAGTAATGGATGCGCTCGGTGCATCGCAAAGCATCAAAGTGGGCGCGCAGAACATGCATTGGGAACCGAAAGGTCCATTTACCGGCGAAATCAGTGCGGCGCTGCTGCGCGATTTGCTTGTGCGTTACGTCGTGCTTGGTCACAGCGAACGGCGCACCTTATTTCGTGAAACCGATGAAATTGTGAATCGCAAAGTGCGCGCCGCGCACGAGGCCACGTTGCGGCCGATCGTTTGCGTCGGCGAAACCCTGGAGCAACGCGACAAGGGCAACGTCGAAAAAATATTGTCGATCCAATTGCGCGAAAGTTTGAAGGACCTCAACGAAAAGGAACTTCAGGAATCGGTAATCGCTTATGAACCGGTATGGGCGATCGGCACCGGCCGGAACGCGACGCCTCAGCAAGCGCAGGAAGCGCACGCGTTTATTCGCCAAACCCTGCGCGAAATGTCCGACGAAGCGACGGCCGATCGCATTCGGATTCAGTACGGCGGCAGCGTGAAACCGGAAAACGCGCGCGATTTGATGACGCAACCCGATATTGACGGTGCGCTGGTCGGCGGGGCCAGCCTCGATCCCCGCAGCTTCGCCCAAATTGTGAAAGCCGCGCGCGACGAAAAGTAGTTACCGTTTGATCTCGAGATAAGTGCGGGCCTGCACTTTATTCGTGCCCGGTTGCAATTCTTCCACGCGCATCTGTTTTAGGAACCAGCGGTTGTCGATCTTTTGCGCAGAGATGACTTCGAAGCGTTTCGCGAGTTTTCCGTCCCAAGCATAGGCTTCCATTCGCATAAGCGCGCCGCTCGCCTTGTCGACCCAGATAACGACGTTCCAGTACTGGGAATTCCGGGAAGGCGCGACTACTTGTAGTTTCCAGCAGCTGCGCGTGCGCACCGTTTCGTCGCCAAGCACGCGCGCGTTAGGCCAATAAAGAAATTTGAGGGCAAGATCTTCGTAACTAATGCCGGTGCCGCGAATTTTCTCATTCAACTTCTCCGCCGGAAATTTTTCCGCGCCCGTGTCGGTGACGAGATCGAGACGCGATCCGTTTTCACCGAGGCGCAATTGCAAGACTTCCTCGGGGTCGGAGAATGAATAACGGATGAGGGGTCCAGTTTGAGCAAGGTGAAACGGAATCACTTTTTCCTCCTCGCGCAGCTGGCCATCGAGATCAATTTGCTGTCGCGACTCGAGCAGGCGGACGGAATCGAGAATTTCCCTAGCTGATGGAGGCGGGGCCGCGTAGATCGGCAAGGCGAGCGCAAATGAAAACAGGATCAACCTTCGCATGCTCTTAAAAAAACAGGATTAACAAGATTTTACAGGATTGTTTCCAGAGCGATTGTCGATCCTGTTATCCTCTCAATCCTGTAAATCCTGTCTAAATCTTTTTGATGGACCAGACGCTTTTTCATCTTATCAACGAGCGATGGACGAGCCCGGCGCTGGATTTGTTCATGGCCGCGGTCAGCGACGCTGACGTCTGGAAGCCGTTACTCGTAATAATTGTCTTTGTCGCGCTCATCTTTGGCGGGTTCCGGGCGCGCGCCTCCATTTTTTGTTTGCTGATCGCGATGGTGATTGCCGAGCCGGTCACGAACACATTGAAGTCGGCGATCAATCGCAAACGGCCGAAGCATGTCGCGTCCGTCCGCATGGTGCGATTGGAGAAAGGGCGACCGGAATTCATGTCGATCTTCAAAAAACCGGTCGTGCGCCGTTCGGACGAATCCGATCGACGGCGCGGCGATGCTTCTTTTCCGTCGGGCCACATGACCAACAACACCATCGCGGCAATTTGTTTGACTCTGTTTTACCGGCGCGGCTGGCTTTACTGGATTTTCGCCGCGCTCGTCGGTTATTCGCGAATTTATTTGGGGGCGCACTGGCCGAGTGACGTCATCGGCACAATCTTTTTGGCCGCGGCCGAGACATTTTTTATTCTGGCGGCGCTGGAATTGATCTGGCGTTGGGCCGCCAAAAGATGGGCCCCGCAAATTTTTGCACGACACCCAAGTTTGGTAGTTCGTCCGGCGGAATGAGCAAGACACGGGCGGTTTGGTTTTTCATCGCAGCCTTGACCCTGATTCGATTGTCGATGTTGGGATCGACCGATCTCGAATTCGACGAAGCGCATTACTGGATGTGGTCGGAGCGGCTGGCGCCCGGTTATTTCAGCAAAGGCCCGGGGATCGCGTTCGCGATTCGCGCCAGCACCGCGATCTTCGGCGCGACAGAATTCGGCGTGCGTTTCTGGAGCCCGATTCTGGCCGCCGGCACCAGCTTGTTTC
>QHOI01000179.1 GCA_003218705.1 Verrucomicrobiota bacterium
GACCGCCTCGCAGCACGCCTTCCTGCGGATACTCCGGCATGTGCGTGATCTCGCCCTTGTATTCGCCGGGAGAACGAACATCGATCAACGGTTTGCTCGCTTTGCTCTGGGCCAGTGCCTCGTCCGCGAAAGCACGAATTTCCTTATCGTAACGTCGCCTCGGCATCGAGTAATTTGAGCGCGGATATTTGGGCACTTCGCGCGTCATCTCGCGGCCTTCGGCTTTCCATTTGTCGCGCCCACCGTTGAGAATTTTCACTTTGTCGTGCCCGAACAATCGAAATGCCCAAAGGGCGTAGCAGGCCCACCAGTTCGACTTATCGCCGTAGAAAATACAGGTCGTTTCGGGCGTGATTCCGTTGCGGCTGCACAGCTCGGCGAATTTGTCCGGCTGAATGTAATCGCGAATTATCGGATCTTGCAGATCGGCCCGCCAGTCGATGTGAACGGCGCCGGGAATGTGCCCGGTGTCATAAAGCAAAATATCCTCGTTCGATTCGATGACGCGAATGCCGTCGTCCTTTAAGTGTTGGGCCAGCCAGTCAGTTTCCACCAGCGCTTCGGGATGGGCGTAATTATTTGAGGCCATACCAGCATGTCTAGCTCCGGGCGAAGCCAGAGGCAAGCGAGCAATCGCGAGTTAGGTTTTTATCTTCTTTGCCGGACGCGGCGCAAGCAACAGATCGCGCCCGACCAGATAAAGCAAAAGGCAAAGCGCAATGAACGGAATCAGCGCGAGCAGATCGGCGTGGGGACCTTCGAAGAATGGATTATGCGCAGTGGCCCATCCTTCGAAAGCTTCGAGCCGATCCTTCATCGGAATGGCGAGGAAGGCGAAGAGGACGCCGGCAAGCGTGCCGCCGGCGATGTAGCCGGAGGAAAGTAGGACGCCGTTGCTCTTGTCTCCTTCCGCCACGAGCTGGTCTTCGGTTAGTTGCGCGCGGGCATGTTTGCGTCGCGTATAGCGATCGACCAGCCAGCGCACCATTCCGCCCGCGTAGACCGGCGCGGAGGTGGAGATGGGCAGATAAACACCGACCGCGAAGGCGAGCGCGGAAACTCCGGAAAGCTCGAGCACGACCGCGATGAAGACGCCTAACAAGACCAAGCCCCACGGTAGTTGTCCGCCCAGGATTCCTTTGATGATGTAGGAGACAAGGGTGGCTTTTGGCGCGGTGAATTTTTGCACGCTCGACCCGTCGGGGCGCTTGTCGTAGACGCCGTTGATGCCGGGATCGGCGAGATAAACGGGCACGCCGATATTGTTCACGAGGTAGCGACCGGCCGGGCCATTGTCCGTATTCGTTTTGTGATAAACGAAGTAATCGTTGGGATCGGCGCCGGACTGCGCGCCGGACAAGCGCTCGCGTTTCGGCTGGCCGTTGCTGTCTTTCAGGTAATCGGCCGGATCGGCGTGAAAGCCCGGCGGGAATGCGAAGTCCGCATTGCCCGCGACGGGAACGTAAACCGTGCCGGACTGATTCAACTTCATCAGGATCGGACCGAGGATAATGCACGACGCGAGCGTGCCGATCAGGATGGCGATCTGTTGAGACTTCGGTGTCGAGCCGACAAGGAAACCAGTCTTGAGGTCTTGCGAAATTGTTCCGCCGTTTGACGATGCGATGCAGACGATGCCTCCAATGGAGAGCGCGGTGACAAAGTAAGGCGGCGCGGTCCAACCGATCGCGAGAAAGATGAGACACGTAAGCAGCAACGTTGCGATCATCATACCCGAAGTTGGACAGGAGGATGAGCCGACTTCGCCGGTCAGACGCGACGAGACCAGAACGAAGAGGAAACCAAACGCGACAATCAGAATCGCGCCTAACAAGTTAAACCGCAGATTCAATTGCGGCGCGATCATCATCACGATGAGCAAGACGATTATCCCGCCGAGGACCCACTTCATCGACAAGTCCTGGTCTGTGCGGGGCAAGTTTTCGCGGACGGCACCCGATCTCCGCAGGTCGGCGAGTCCGCCTTTCAACCCGTGCCAAATGAGCGGTATCGAACGAAAGAGACTGATGATGCCCGCGGCGGCGACGGCTCCCGCGCCGATGTAGAGAATGTATCCCTTCTGAATCTGCTCGACCGACATGTCGGCAATGCTGTGAGCAGTTTCCGGCGGGAGGGGCAGCGTTCCGGCGGAGCCGAAAAATTTGATTGCCGGAATGAGGACGAGATAGGACAGGACGCCACCAGCCATCATGAGCGAGGAGATGCGCGGACCGATGATGTAACCGACACCGAGGAGCGCGGGATTGTTCTCGAGCGAAATCGACGCGCCTTGGAATGGCTTTTGGAAAATTTTCTCCGGCGCTTCCTTCATGATTTTGAAGATTTGCTGAAGGCCGTAATAGATGAACCCAATCGCGAAACCGCCGATGATAATCTTGCCGCCGCTGATCGCTTCGTCCGCTGCGGCGCGCGCCACGGCATCGCCGGCGTGTGCGGCATCGCGCGATTCGGACGACGCGGCCGCCTTCAACACCTCTGCGCAAGCCGTGCCTTCAGGATATTTCAGATAACCGTGCTGCTGCACGATGAGCGCGCGGCGCAGCGGAATCATCATCAGGATTC
>QHOI01000068.1 GCA_003218705.1 Verrucomicrobiota bacterium
GTGATCTTTTTTTCTTTTTTGGAGTAGGCGATGGCGATTCCTCTATCGCTGACGGGGTTTGCTTCTTTTTCGATAAAGGCGTTGCGGATGGAACCGGCGATTCTTCCTCCCGTGGTGTCGAGGATCTCTTCGGAGTCGGCGTGGGACTCGGCGACTTCTTTTTGGTCGCAACAGCGCTCTTCTTTTTTCGCGGCCTTGGCGTAGGTGTCGGCGTAGAAAGAATCTTCTTCAGCGCGGCGCCGAGAGACTGCTCAGCTGCGGGCGCCGGGACAATCGTGGAAACCATCAGGGCGAGTGCGATAAGAATTCTAATTAACATGCAAATGGTTTGACGGATCAGGCCACCATTTCCTTGAAGCCAGCTTTGGCACGGTCGCGTACATCCGGTAGTCTTTCGGCCATGCCACCCATTCGTGTCTTGATTCCTCTGATCGCCTTAATTGCATTCTGCGGGAGTTCGCCCGCCCAAATCGATCGGATCACCAGGAAAAATTTCGCAACCCGGTCGGAAGTTCTGGCGCGACATGGGATGGTCTGCACGAGCGTTCCGGCGGCGACACAAGTTGGGATCGACATTTTGAAAAAGGGCGGCAGCGCGGTGGACGCCGCCATCGCCGCGAATGCCACACTCGGTTTGATGGAGCCGGTTTCAAACGGAATTGGCGGCGATTTGTTTGCGATTATTTACATCGCGAAGGAGAACAAACTTTACGGCATGAACGGGAGCGGGCGTTCGCCGCTCGGCTTGAGTTACGAGCAGATGAGAGCCACGCTCGACAAACTGAATCGCAAGACGATTCCGCCACAAGGGATGTTGCCGATCAGCGTGCCGGGAACGGTTGATGCGTGGGCCGAACTCCACAAGAAATTCGGCAAACTGAAATTCGCCGACGATCTCGCCCCGGCGATTCGTTATGCCGAAGAAGGTTTTCCGGTCACTGAGTTGATCGCGTACTATTGGGCATTCGGTCCTCGGCTCTATAAAGGACTTCCAGGCGCATTCCTCGAAACCTACACGCTCGACGGCAAAGGGCAGACGCCGGCGAAAGGCGACATTTTCAAGAACCCAGCGCTGGCAAAAACGTTGCGATTGATCGGCGAGAAAGGGCGCGACGTTTTTTACAAAGGCGAGATCGCGGACAAGATCGATATCTTCATGCAGCAGAACGGCGGTTTCTTGCGCAAAGCCGATTTCGAGAAACATACGAGCGCGTGGGTTGATCCGGTTTCGACGAACTATCGCGGCTACGATGTTTTTGAATTGCCGCCGAACGGACAAGGGATCGCCACCCTGCAAATCCTAAACATCCTGGAAGGATTCGACCTGAAAGCGATGGGGCGCAATTTGCCCGACACGCTGCACACGATGATTGAGGCCAAGAAAATCGCGTGGGCCGACCGCGCCAAATATTATGCCGATCCGGCATTCGCGAAAATTCCACTGACGAAATTGATCTCGAAGGAATATGCGACCGAACGGCGGAAGTTAATCGATCCGAATCGCGCTGCCAAAACTGTTGCCGCGGGAAACCTCGATCAAGGCGACACGATTTACATGTGCACGGCCGATGATGAAGGCAACATGGTCTCGCTCATTCAAAGCAATTACCGCGGGATGGGTAGCGGCATCGTCGTGCCGGAACTCGGATTCATGTTTCAAGATCGCGGCGAATTGTTTTCGATGGAACCGGGACACGCGAACGTTTACGCGCCGGGCAAGCGTCCGTTTCATACGATCATTCCCGGATTTGTGATGAAAGACGGCAAACCGTGGGAAACGTTTGGGGTGATGGGCGGCGGGATGCAACCGCAGGGCCACGTGCAAGTGCTGACGAATCAAATCGATTTCAGTTTGAATGTGCAGGAAGCCGGCGACGCGTCGCGCTGGCAACACGAAGGCGACAACGAACCAACCGGCGAAAAAATGGAAAACGGGGGTTACGTGAATCTCGAATCCGGCATTCCCGCGGAGACGCAGCGCGAATTAAAAAAGCGCGGACACGACGTGCGTGTCGATGTCGGCGGCTATGGCGGCTATCAAGCGATCAAGATTGAGATGCACGATGGCCAACGCGTTTACGTTGGCGCAAGCGAATCGCGCAAAGACGGCCAGGCGGCCGGCTACTGATCCGACCTAACAGCGCGTCTCATCAGCGAATTTACTCCTTGTGCGATTTAAGCTCGGCAAGTTTCTGGGCCGCGCGTTCGACGTCTGATTTTCGCGCTCTGCCGAACGCGAGAAGTTTTTCCTGGCGATGGACATTGGCTTCGGCCGCATCAATCTCAGCCCGCTCGCGTTTTGCGGTCACGGCATGCGCCGCTTCGATCGCGAGCGCAAGACCAGTTTCGGATTGCGCCAGATCCGTCTTTGCAATTTCGCCGGCAGTCAGCTGTTTTTCTTTTTTCAACATTTCTTCCTTGGCGCAGACCAAGCGGGCATTAGCGAGGTCAAATTCGAGGTGAACGCAACGCAGAACTCGTTGCTCGGCCTCCAGTTTCGACAGTGCACCGATTTTGCAGAGGCGCTCCGCGCTGGCAGCATTTCGTCTGGCGCGCTCCAATTCTTTTTCGAGCTTGGCAAGACCGACATCTCGGCCGGGGGCGGACTCGGGTTTCGGATTAGACAGCTGCTCGTCCTCGCGATTTGGAATCAGCAGCGGCGGCTCAATATCGAACGAGTCGGGATCTTTGTTCGGCTCCTGCGCGAATAAAGTTATCGCGACAAATCCAAGAAGCGCGGCTGCGCGCATCATGTCAAAACAATATCACCGGCCGCCGTTCAACGAAGCAAATTTAGTGATGTCCGCCGAGACCATCAAGGCCGCCAAGGCCACTGCCGACACTACCAAGACCGCCGGTTCCCCAAGGCCGGCGCCCACGCCGCCAATGCCGCTATACAGGATAAAACATTCCGCAGTAACATCACAAGAGACCTCCGGAGGGCTTTCACAAAGCGCGGCCCAGAAGATTTTGTTGTTGGCAAAGCGGGTTCTTATGGCATAGGACACGCTCCGAAAACGGTCTGTGTATCCCCTGAGCCCTAAAACCCTAATTGGCGCGGCGGTTTTTGCCGCAATCGTATCGTCCGCGAACGCGAACATTTTCCCGGCTACCGGTCCAACCGTGCCGGGGAGTCGTGCCCGCCTCCGCTCCGGTCAAGCTGCGGCTCCGGCAGGTGCGCCCCTGGCAGTGAAACGGGCCATTTGGGCTGCGAACCAACTTTGGCGCAAACCATACATTTTCGGCGGCGGCCACAAATCTTTCACTGATCGCGGTTACGATTGCTCGGGCACCGTGTCCTACGCGCTCGGCGCGGCGGGTCTGCTCAAGTCTCCGATCAGCTCTTCCGAGTTCCGCAACTTCGGCGAACGAGGTCGCGGCAAATGGATCACAATTTACGCGCGCCACGGCCATACTTACGCCATCATCGCGGGCTTGCGACTCGACACCACACCTTATATCACAGCGCACGACCGTTGGGCGCCCGGCTGGCAAGCAACCGAACGCGTACCGGCGGGCGGCTTCGAAGCGCGGCACCCGGTTGGGTTGTAAATCTTCGCGCCTGGCGCCAAGATCGATCCGTCAAAGGACGGACTCGCCGTGGCGAACAATACAAGATCGACATCTACTCGGCGCGATTTCGGTTTAAGCCGCGCGGAACTGCGCGCGGTCCGCGCGTTAAAAACGCCTTACGGCGTGCAGCGTTTCTTAGACGAGCTGCCTTATAATTTGGGTTACACCGCGCGTTCGCCGAAACATGTTTTGCACGAACAGACCGCGTCTTGTCTCGAAGGCGGAATTTTTGCCGCGGCTGCACTTCGCGTTCTCGGTTTTCCTCCGCTCATCTTCGATTTGGAAGCGGAACAAGACACCGACCATGTCGTCGCGATTTTCAAGATGCGCGGCCATTGGGGCGCGGTCGCCAAGTCCAACTTCACCGGCTGTCGTTATCGCGAGCCGGTTTATCGCACGTTACGCGAGCTGGCGATGAGCTATTTCAATATTTATTTCAATCTGCGATTCGCGCGCACCCTGCGTCGCTACTCGCGTCCGGTGAATCTGGCCCGCTTCGACCATCTTAATTGGATGACAACCGACAAGCCGGTCTGGTTTATCGCCGAATATCTTTGCCAGATCCCGCACATTTCGCTGCTCACATCGAGCATGAAAAAAAAGCTTAACCGCCTTGATCCGCGCAGTGTCGCCGGCGAAATGATCGGCCACCTAAAAAAATCAGGGCGATAGAACGATTATGTAGCTGAACGGGTCCGCGCGTGAGGAAGCTACTTCAACTGAAACCCGCGGCCCGTGTCGAGAACGTTCCGGTCAGTCGGAACAGACGCGCGCCGCGGTCGCCACTGCTTCCAATTCCAAAGGCGCGTTCGGATAGCCGACGGTTGCGCATTGGAATATGTAAGTTTGAAGAAAGGGGAGGATTCCGCCAAGCCTCTGAAATTGGGCAGTGTGGACAAGCTCGTGAGCGATGAGCGCACGATCACGCCAGTGATCAGAGCGGACGAAGATTCCGTACTCCAACGCCAAACCGCGCGGCGTGGCCGTTAAAAAATGAATTGAAGCAGCCGCAGCTGTTAGCATCGGATGCGCCGGAACCGGAACAGCTTCAACCCGCAATAAACGGACGCGCTCGGGATGTCGCACGCCGATAATTTTCGCGTCAGCGAGTTCTCTTTCAGAGAGCGGGACGCCTTCGCACAAAACCCGCCGCTCCTGTTCGACTGCCCAGTTCGCAGCCAACGCAGTTAGTTCTTCCAATTGATCGATGGGCGTCTGTCCATTCATGCCGACGAATTGGGAGCAAGATTCTAGCTGCCGAGAGAAATCCGCTGCTTTAAGGATAGCGACGAATCCAATCGGGCTATGGCCCGTAGGGCGACCAAAAGCCCACGCCAGCTACGTCCGACAATGTGGCGTAGTCGTTTGGAGGCACCGTTGGAATGGTATCAACCACTTGGTTACCATAGCCAGACCCCAATAAGCTGTTGCCGCTGTTGTAAAGCTGCGTACCCTTTTTCAAGTAGTTCGTCCAATCAGCGACGTTGACGGTGGCACCGGTTGTTCGGTTGGTTTCAATGGCGTACTGGTCGCACGCTGAATCGATCATGCGCAGATCGTTCAGAATTCGGCTGGCTTGCGAGCGTTTGCGCGCCCGGAGGAACCCCGGGACCGCGATCGCCGCGAGTAACGCGATGATCGCGACAACAATCATGATTTCGACGAGGGTGAAGCCTCTGCGCGACTTTGCTGTGGACGTATTCATAATGCTATAGAAAAGCAAAAATAGCAGTCGCCATGCCAACATATCGACGGTCGATACTTAATCAGGCTCAGTCCGACAGGAGGCCGCATGCCCGACTTGAGCCTGGCGATTACGAGGCCTTGGCAAATTTTCGCTATTTGCTGCGCAAGTTCCTGCGTTTCAGCAAAGATTTTCTGAGCGCTAAGAGCCACCTTAGCCCCGAGCAGTACGAGGCGCTCTTGGCGATCAAGGTGTTTGCTTCGAGCGGAGGGCTCAACATTTCGCAACTGAGTGAGCGCCTTCAGGTAAGACATCATTCCGCCGTCAACATTGTCGACCGCTTGGTCGAAAGAAAATTAATCACCCGCGAGGCGGTCGGGAGCGATCGGCGCCGCCGATTTCTCGAGCTCACGCCCCAGGGTGACAAGTTGATCGAAGAGCTGGCTTTCGGGCACCGGCAAGAGATTCGTGGTCGAAGCGGGCAATTGATCGAAGCACTGGAGCGACTAAGAAAAGAGTCTGAGGCGGGCCGCGCTCGAACCGGCAGCGCCTAGCGCATTCGAGCGTAGAGGACAACGATGTAGAGAACAAAAAGGGCGCTGCCAAAAACAATCAATCCTTTGTGGTAGCGTTCCGAACGCGTCAAAGCGCCGATGAGCAGCGTTGCGGCGAAGATCGATTGAAAAACCAGATTGGTCGTGTTGGGCAATCGATGATCAAGAACGAATTCCTTCGCGATGCTAACTACAACCGCGCCGCAGCCGAGCGAGAAGAACCAGCCTCGGTGCGCGTAAAAATTTTCCTTAAGATCGACAACTTCTTCCCCAAAAAAGTCCGGGAAGACCAGGCCCGCGACCATATAAATAAAAATCACATTGAGAAGCACCATCGCGAATTGGAGAAAGGTCCAGTCGTGCCTGGTTCGCATTCCAAAGGTCGCCCACCAGTGTTGAAAACAAATCAACAGCAGCAGTGCCGCCCACGCAATCACCGGCCAGTAAAGCCGAATGCGCGCGCGCGATAAAAGCAATCCGCGAAAGCCTTTCAAAATCTGCGTCACCGCCAGGCCGAGAATGACTGAAAGAAGAACAGAGAGATAACTGAACTCATCCATGTCGATCTTACCTTTTGGGTCCGCGTCCGACCGATGTAAATTAGGAAATGAGCGTGCAAGTGTATGGATGCAATCACGTCGCGATCGAGGTTGATGACATCGACAAGGCGGTCGCGTTCTACCAAGATGTCTTCAATCTCGAAAAACTCGACCGCGGCGAAGGTGATGCCTTCTTCAAACTCGGCGAGCACCAGTTCCTGGCGATTTTTGAAGTAGAAACAATTCAGCCCGCAAACGTGCGGCATTTTGGAATCATGGTGCGCGACGAAGAACAGCTCGAGGAGGTTCGGAAGAAATTAACTGGCAAATACAAACTGAAACTCGAGCCGCCGTTTCGTTGCGATTTTCGCGACCCTTGGGGCAATCGGATTCAGGTTGTCGATCTTCACGATGAATCACTCATCTGGCTTTTGCCTTATCGTGAAGTGGCGAAGGCCGGAGTGAAGTTCGACCAAGATTAGCGGCTCCGGGGAGATAGGGAAACGCCACAGATGCAGCCGACCGCGGCTGTCGCTACAGTGCAGTCGATGCTCTCATTCATCGTTCCGGCTTACAACGAAGAGCTGGAACTGCCATCAACGATCGCTTCCATTCGTGCCGCCGCACAAGATCGATCCGCCAGAGGACGGATTGGCCGTGGCGAACAATACGAAATCGTCGTAGTCGACGATGCTTCGACTGACGCGACTGCGAGAGTCGCGCAGGACGCAGGCGTAAAGGTTATTTCAATAAACCGGCGGCAAATTGCCGCCGCGCGCAATGCCGGGGCGCGCCATGCCCAAGGTGACACTTTGCTCTTTGTCGACGCTGACACTTGGATTAACGAGAAACATCTCATCGGGGTAGTTGCGGCGCTCGACGCAGGCTACGCCGGTGGTGGCGCGCGCGTCGTCGTTGGCGGAACTATTCCGCTCTGGGCGCAGATTGTCGTAAAAGCTTTCTCCGTGGTTTACTTCGGACTCAGGTTCGGCGCGGGGGCTTTTCTTTTCACGACGCGCAAAAACTTCGATGCGATCGGTGGATTCGATGAAAAACTTTTCATCGGAGAAGAAGTCTATTTCAGTATGGCGCTGCGAAAGATTGGACGGTTTCGGATCTTGCCGGAACCGGTCGTTACTTCCGGTCGCAAATTGCGAATGTATTCTGCCCGCGAAATCCTGGGGAATTCTCTGAGCGTCATTCTCCGCGGCCCGCGCGCCGCCCGATCGCGTGAGGGTCTTCATATTTGGTATGATGGGAAACGCGAGAGAAGGTCGACATCCACTCCATGAGGAACTCGCGCATCGCCATCGCAACTACGCCCGAACAGATTCGGCGCTGCCATCCAGTTATGCGCGAATTGCGTCCCCTGTTTCAAGAGCCTGAACAATTTGTCGAGCGAGTGCTGCGGCAGCAGAAAGAAGGCTACCGGCTCGCGTTTCTTGAATCCGAAGGCGAAGTTTGCGCCGTCGCCGGCTATCGATTTCTCGAATCGCTTTTTTCGGGAAAGTTTCTCTATGTCGATGATCTGGTCGCGCGTGAAAGCAACCGGTCGCGTGGTTTTGGCGGTGAATTGCTCGATTGGCTAATAAAACAAGCGCGCGAGCACGATTCCGAGAATCTCGAGCTCGATTCCGGCGTGCAGAGGTTCGATGCCCATCGATTTTATTTTTCCAAACGAATGAGCATTTCATCCTACCACTTTCGGATTAAAATCGAGCAGAAGGATTAAGTTATGAAAAAAAGAAATCCCTGGATCGCGATTTGCCCCGGCATCAAACGCCAGACCCTGACTAGCGGCAAAACAATGTATCAAATGCTGGCTACACTCGAGCCGGACAGCAAAATGCCGGCGCATCAGCATCCGCAGGAACAGATCGTCCACATTCTATCGGGGCGAATGAAATTAATTGTCGATGGGACACCGCACGAAATGAAGACAGGGGATTCCTTTTATCTTGCTGCCAATATTCCGCACGGTGTCGAGACCATCGAAGAGACGAGAGTGCTCGATACCTTCAGTCCGCCGCGCGACGAATATCTGGCGATCGACGAAGCAAATCGCCAGCGTCAGTAGCTGTCGATCTTCGCTAAGAAAAGAATCGCCTTCGAGCCATCCAGGCACTTAGCATTACCTTCATGTTACACATCATCTGGTCGATTATTATCGGTTTCATTGTTGGCTGGATTGCCAAGTCTTTCATGGGATTCCACATGAGTTTTCTAGCAACGGTGCTCGTAGGTGTTGGCGGATCCATCGTGGGCGGCTTGATTGGACGGTTGTTCTCGCGACCAGCGCCCGGCTCCGCTTTTCATCCGGCTGGATTCATCATGTCGATCGTCGGCGCGCTTATATTACTCTGGGCTTGGAGTAAATGGGGCGCGGCCATGATGCATTGAAGACGCAGGATTTTGCGACCGACGGCGAGGTCGCCGCTCTCGTTTCCGCGTTTGAAAACGCGACCATTCCGGCATCGGAATTCACTCATGCGGCGCACATCGCGGTCGCCCTGAGTTATCTGGACTCATTTCCTCCGGAGCAAGCATTAGAGCGAATGCGCGAAAAGATCCGCGCTTTCGCCGCGCACCACGGCGTCGGCAATCTTTATCACGAAACGCTGACGACGTTTTGGATGCGGCTGCTCGAACATATCGCCAGCACGTCCGATGTGGATCTTCCACTTTGGCGGCGGATCAATTTGATCGTCGAACATTGGGCAAAGCGCCGGCCGGTGGAAGCGCATTACTCGCGCGAGCTCATCAGATCGCAAGCAGCACGCGACAAATGGGTTCCGCCCGACCGGTTGCCGATTCCGTTTTAACTCAAGTAGCGGCCTTGCGATTCCGTCGTCTTGGTCTAGAATAGGCGCTTCGAAATGGCTGAGAATACGGAAACGTTGGATATCAAGCAGTTCCAATTGCACGGAAAGGACACTGGCAGCGCAGACGTCCAAGTCGCGCTGTTGACGCGCCGGATCGGGCAATTGACCGAACACTTGAAAAGCCACGCCAAGGACCATTCCTCGCGCCGTGGCCTCCTGAAAATGGTGGCCCAGCGCCGGAGTTTGCTCGATTATTTGAGCCGGTCCCAAGCCGAACGCTACAAAAAGTTAATCGACGGACTGAACCTGCGGAAATAGCCGCCGGTCGGATCTCGATCTTTAGCGTCCGCGTTTTAGTGCGACGCCGATTCGAAAACTAAAAACGCGACAACCAGGTCGCCAGGCACCTTGAATTTAGGTTTTAGGTCCGCCCGTCCCGCAACCGCAGGATCGGAATTAAAACCTACAGTCAGGGTGACCGACCTGGAACTCGCACATCCAGGATAATTATATGCAACAGAAGGTCACAGCCCAGATTGGGTCTAATCAGATATCGATAGAAACAGGCAAAGTCGCCAAGCTCGCCGACGGCGCAGTCATCGTGTCGTGCGGCGATACGATGGTGCTGGTCAGCGCGGTCTCTGCCACCGGCATCAAGGAAGGTCAGGATTATTTTCCGCTCACGGTCGATTACCGTGAAAAAGCGGCCGCCGCTGGAAAATTTCCGGGCGGTTACTTCAAACGCGAAGGACGCCCGACGGAAAAGGAAACGCTCACGTCGAGGATGATCGATCGCCCTCTGCGTCCGCTCTTTCCGCAAGGTTACTTTTACGACACGCAGATCATCTCGATCTTACTCAGCGCTGATGGCGAGAACGATCCCGATATTCTTGCGATCAACGGCGCATCGGCTGCGTTATCCGTTTCGGATATTCCCTTTGCCGGACCGATCGGTGCAGTGCGGGTGGGCCGCGTTAACGGCCAATTCATCGCGAACCCGACTCACTCTGAGCGGCAGCAAAGCGATCTCGATTTGGTTTACGTCGGAATGGAAAACGACGTGATCATGATTGAAGGCGCGGCGAACGAAATTCCGGAAGCGGATTTCGTGAAAGCGCTCGAATTCGCGCATGGGCAGACGCGGGAAATGATTCGCATTCAAAAAGAGCTCGCGTCGCAAATTGCGAAACCAAAACGCGAGATGCCGCTGCTCAACGTCAAGCCGGAGTTACTCGAAATCGCCTACCAGGTGGCGGGCGATCGAATCGAAGGCGCGCTTTACACGCCGGGCAAAGTCGCCCGCGCCAAAGCGGTCGAAGGGCTGCGCGAACAAGTGAAGACGTCGATCTTGGAGAAACATCCCGAGACCGATGCGTTCTCAATCTCCCAGGCGTTCGATCACGTTCAGAAGAAAGCGTTTCGCATCAGCATTCTGGACAAGAAAAAGAGAGTCGACGGCCGCGGTTACCAAGACTTGCGACCGATTACGTGTGAAGTGGGCGTGCTGCCACGCGCGCACGGATCGGCCATTTTCCAACGCGGCGAAACCCAGGCGCTCGCCCTCGTGACGCTCGCACCAATCGAAGAAGCGCAAAACATCGACGCCTACGGTGGCGGAGTAACTTCGAAGCGTTTCATTTTGCATTACAATTTTCCACCGTTCAGTGTCGGCGAGACCGGCCGAACCGGTGGACCCGGACGGCGCGAGATCGGGCACGGCGCGCTGGCCGAGCGTTCGCTCGAGCCGATTGTGCCGAGCGAAAACGATTTTCGATACGCGATTCGAATCTCGAGTGAGATCATGGAATCCAACGGGTCGACCTCAATGGCAAGCGTGTGCGGCGGAATGCTCGCGCTGATGGACGCGGGTGTGCCGGTGAAGGAAATGGTCGCCGGAATTTCCGTCGGACTCGTGACTGAGCACAGCGAAGATCGACAATTGAAACGGTACGAGCTGCTGACTGACATTATCGGTTCGGAAGATCATTTCGGGGACATGGATTTCAAACTTTGCGGCACGGATAACGGCGTGACCGGGTTCCAGCTCGATCTGAAACTTCCCGGCGTCAGCCACAAGATCATGGCCGAAGCGATCACCCGCGCCAAAGAAGCGCGCACCAAGATTCTTCAAATCATGGGCGGCACAATTGACAAACCGCGGACGGAGTTGTCGAAGTACGCTCCACGGATCGAGACGATCAAAATTAATCCCGAGAAAATCGGCGCGCTCATCGGACCGGGCGGCAAAACGATCAAGGGGATCGTGGCTGAAACCGGCGCCGAGATTAACATCGAAGATGACGGCTCGGTCCACATCTACGCGACCAGTGGCGAATCGATGGCGCGCGCGAAGGAAATCATCGGCGGGATGACGAAGGAAATTGAAATCGGCACGACCTATCAGGGTCGCGTTGTTTCCACCAAAGAGTTCGGCGCCTTTGTCGAAGTTCTGCCGGGCAAGGAAGGACTCGTCCACATTTCGGAGCTGGCCGACTTCCGGGTCAAACGCACCGAAGACGTGGTCAAAGCCGGTGACACGATCTGGGTCAAATGCATCGGGATCGATGACAAAGGCCGGGTCAAACTTTCTCGAAAAGCCGCGCTAAAAGAGCGAGCCGAGAAGGAAACCGGCCAGCCGGCTCCAGCCGAGACGTACTGATTCTTCTGTTGTTATTCCGACCGAAGTGAAGAATTTCACTTCGTCGTGAAGGCTGTAATAAGAACAGCTACCGGAGGCCGATCATGTTGACGCCGCGACGCATCTCCTATGCCGTGCTTGTTTTCATGCTGGTGCTGACCGGATGGTTGCATCTGGGCCCGCCACTACTGGCAATTCTGTTTTCCTACTTTGCCTTGTCCAAACTACTGACACTTACAAAAAACAAGTGGATCGCGTTAATTTTGTTTCTGCTGGTTGTCGCTGGAATCGCTTGTGGCGCGGCGTTTTTTACTCGGACCGCGATCCGCGAATTGCCCGAAGTTGCCGACAGTTCTCTTCCATCGGCCAGCGCCTGGGCCCAGGCCCGACAAATCGAACTGCCTTTTACCGATTTCGATAGTCTGAAGGCATTCGTGATCGGTGCGTTCAAGGAAGAAACAAACTATCTCAAAGACGTCGCCACCTTCGCCCGGAACGCAACCACGTTCATCATATTCGTCGCAATTGGAATTGTCGCGGCGGTGAGCCTCTTCTTTAACAGCCAGCTGGATCTTTCTCGTAATATTCCCGCGTCCAGGAACAATCTTTATTCGGTCTTTTGCGGCGAACTTTCCGACCGTTTCCGCGATTTCTATAGAAGCTTTGCCACGGTGATGGGCGCACAGATCACGATCTCGCTCATCAATACCGTCCTGACTGCGATTTTTGTCCTGGGAGTTCAGTTGCCGGACGCACCGCTACTGATCGCGCTAACATTTCTTTGCGGTTTGCTCCCCATTGTCGGTAACCTTGTCAGTAACACGATCATTGTCTGTGTTGCCTTCACCGTTTCGTTGAAGATCGCGCTGATAGCTCTCATTTTCCTGATCGCGATCCACAAGCTGGAATATTTCCTAAACAGCAAAATCATCGGCAATCGGATCCGCAATCCGATCTGGCTGACATTGCTCGCGCTGATCATCGGAGAACGCCTGATGGGCATCCCTGGAATGGTACTTGCGCCAGTGATCTTGAATTATCTCCGCTTGGAGATGTCCAGAATCGAAGTTCAGCCAGAGCGATGAAAGCCGGGTTCGTTGAAAAACTAATCGGCCGCCTCGGCAAGATCGGGCCGGAGGAAGTACAGAATTATTTTCTGCGCCTCGCGCAGGAGAAAGGTTTTCTCGAAACGGTTTTCAATTCCATCCAGGAAGGAATCATCGTTACCGATTCGAAAGGGCGAATCACTTATCTTAACGACGCCGCCTGCCAATTGTTCGGATTAGAAGCGGAAGACTCGCTCGGAAAACGTTTGGACGAGCGCGTTCGCGGGCTGGATTGGAACGCTCTCTCGCGCGAAGGCGCGGTCAGCCGCGATATGGAGATCTTCTATCCCACCAACCGATTCATCAATTTTTACAGCGTCCCTCTCGTGATCGAGCGCCAGGATTCTGTAGCGGGGGACGCTGTCCCCGGTCCGCGGTCGGCGACCGCAGCTACAGGCGAACGGGTCGGACACGCGATTATTTTGCGCGACATTACTGAAAGTCGGCGCACCGAGCAGCAAACGATCGAATCGGAACGACTGAACGCATTGACTTTGCTCGCCGCCGGGGTGGCTCACGAAATCGGGAATCCGCTGAACTCACTCAATATTCATTTGCAATTGATCGAACGCGAAGCGCGCAAACTGGACGGAGCAAAGGGCGCCGAACTCCAGGAATCGGTTGAAGTCGCGCGCGCCGAGATTAACCGGCTCGATTCCATCATCACTCAGTTCCTGCGTGCGATTCGCCCGACTCGTCCACAGCTGCGCCCGGAAAACATTAATACAATTGTCGAAGAAGCGGTTCGGTTTTTTGCACTCGAAATCAAAGACCGCGATATCGTGGTCGAACAGGAGCTGCGCTCCGATCTACCGCTGCTCGAGCTGGATCGCGACCAGATGAAACAGGCGTTTTACAACGTGATCAAAAACAGTTTCGAAGCGATGAAGAGCCGCGGAATCTTGCGGATCCGCACCGACCTGGACGAATCGCACGTGATCGTTCGATTCACGGACACGGGCGGCGGAATTTCCGCGGAAAATCTCAGTCGCGTGTTCGAACCCTATTTCACAACCAAGACCAGCGGCACCGGCCTCGGGCTTTTGATTGTTCGCCGGATTGTGCGCGAGCACGGCGGCGAGTTGTCGATCGAAAGCAGTGAAGGTAAAGGACTCACCTTGACGATTCGCCTGCCCCACATTGACAGACGCGTCCGCATGCTGGAAGCGGGAGATTCGAGCTCGAAATTGAGCGCAAGCTGAATGGCAAAGCCACAGGTCCGAAGCAGAGAGAAGAGTTCGCGGTGGGTTTGGCTTTTCGCCCTCGCGCTGATTGCTATTACTGCTCTGGCCTATTTGCCGGCCTGGAATGGTAAGCTGATTTGGGATGACAATCGGCATATCACGCAGCCAGCGCTGCGGTCATGGCAAGGCCTGGCCGATATCTGGACACGGGTTGGCGCGACTCAGCAGTATTATCCGCTGGTTCACAGCTTCTTTTGGATCGAACAGAAGCTCTGGGGTGATTCGGTCGTGGGTTATCACCTAGTCAATATTCTCCTGCACAGCTTGGGTGCAGTTGTCTTGCTCCAGATTTTGCAGCGGCTCAAAATTCCGGGCGCATGGCTGGCCGCGGCATTATTTGCTCTGCATCCTGTCCAAGTTGAATCGGTCGCTTGGATTTCAGAACTCAAGAACACTCTCTCGGGTTTATTTTTTTTCTGCTCGATTCTCACCTATCTCAATTTCGACGAGCGCAGAAATCGCCTCGCCTACATCAGCTCGCTCGCTCTTTTTGTCTTGGGTTTGCTTTGTAAGACCGCGATTGCCCCACTGCCGGCAATAATCGCCGTGGTTTTGTGGTGGAAACGAGGACGCGTTCGCCCGCGTGAGGACCTGCTGCCGTTGCTGCCGTTCTTCGTCATCGGCGTCGGCGCGGGCCTTTTTACTGCCTGGCTCGAGCGAATTTTCATCGGTGCACAGGGGACCGCCTTTCAATTGTCGATCTTACAGCGGTGTCTTATCGCCGGGCGCGACTTTTGGTTTTACGTTTTCAAACTCGCTTGGCCGACGAAGCTCACTTTCATTTACCCACGCTGGCACATTAGCGGCACGGTATGGTGGCAGTATCTCTTTGCGGCAGCTCTGATTCTATTGCTCGCCATTGCCTGGAAGCTTAGGCGCAAATTTCGCGGACCTCTCGCGGCTACGCTTCTTTTTCTTGGTCTGCTCTTCCCGGCCCTAGGCTTTATCAATGTCTTTCCCTTTATCTATTCTTTTGTCGCCGACCACTTCCAGTACCTCGCATGCATCGCTCCGCTCACACTATTCGCCGCCGGATTGACGGTGGCCCTGGATTCAATTACGCCTGCAAAAAGGATTCTGCGGCCGGCGATTTCCATTGCGCTGATTTTAATTCTGGGACTGTTGACTTGGCGACAAAGCCACGTCTATCGCGACATTGAAACTCTTTGGCGCACAACCATTGCGCGCAATCCCGATTGCTGGATGGCTTACAGCAATCTCGGTTCGTTCTTGTCAGCGCGCGGCGATATCGATGAAGCGATTCGCGATTTTAGAAAAGCGCTCGAGTTGCGGCCGGACCAAAGCAAAGATCATAACAATCTCGGCAAGGCGCTTCTCCAAACAGGCCGAATGAGTGAAGCGATGGACGAATTTCAAACTGCTCTCAGAATTTCGCCGGACGATCCCGACACAGAGAATAACATCGGCGCTGCTCATTTGCAGGAAGGCGATGTGGATGAGGCGATATCTCATTTGCGCAAAGCGGTGCAAAAATGGCCATTTCATGCGGACGCGTACATCAACCTCGGCAATGCGTTTTTACAGAAGCGCGATCTCGACGCTGCGATCGAAGCATACTCGACAACGCTCGGCCTTCAGTTCGATCACGCCGAGAGTCATTACAGTATTGCGAACGCATTCCGCCAGAAAGGACAGCTTGATGACGCGATCCTCCACTACCGCCTGGCTCTGGAATTGCGACCCGATTACGCGGATGCCCATAACAATCTGGCCAATGCATTTCGCCAACAAGGACGGATCGAAGAAGCGATCCGTGAATATGAAGCGGCTCTAAAGAGCAATCCGGGATCTGTTCCAGCTCAAAATAATCTGGCCTGGCTTCTCGCAACTGCAGCTGATCCCAAACTCCGCAACGGGAGGAAGGCCGTGGAGCTGGCAGAGCAAGCGGTCCTCGCTACGAACGGACATGATCCCCTCCTTCTTCACACCTTGGCTGCTGCCTATGCGGAAAATGGGGAATTCACCAAGGCCCTAGCAGCTGCAAACGAGGCGCTCGAAATCGCGAATGCTAACGGCATCGCATCTCTCGCCGAATCGCTGCGAAGTAAGATCGTCCTTTATCAATCCGGCTCGCCTTATCACGAAGCACCGCCGGCGCGGTAGTAATCCCCGGTTATTCTACCAGGCCACGCCGACGGCCGAGCCGACGTAATCGTCGTCCGTTGCTCTTTTCGGCAATTCCAAACTTGCTAGCAATATCTTCGTAATTGAGAGATGGCGTGTTTGAGTGAGAATAAATGGCGCACATCGCCATTGCCGAAAATTACTCATGGATTCCATTCAACCCATCATCCTGATCGTTGATGACGAAAAACATACGCGGGACGGACTGCGCCGCCTGCTCGAGGACGATTACGACGTTTACGTGGCGGGTGACATTGCCAGCGCCATGAACGTTCTCGAGCGCGAACATGTCGATCTTGTCCTGACCGATCTGCGCCTCGGCGGCGAAGACGGCATGCAATTGATTGATCGGGCGCTGAAAATGCCGCAGCCGCCAATTTGCATCATGATGACGGCCTACGGCTCGGTCGACACGGCGGTCGAAGCGATGAAACGCGGCGCCTACGATTTCGTCACCAAGCCGCTCAATCTCGACAAGGTTGAAATGCTGATCGCGCGAGCGTTGCGAGACAGCAAACTGGAACAGGAAAATCAGAGTTTGCGACAGCAGGTCGACGAACGTTACGGACTCGAGAACATGATCGGTGATTCGCCGGCCCTGCACGAAGTGCTGGACACGATCCGTCAGGTCGCGCCGTCATCGGCGAACGTCTTGATCGAAGGCGAAAGCGGCACCGGAAAAGAACTGGCTGCGCACGCGATCCATAATTTGAGCCGGCGCAATAAAGCGAAATTCGTGACCGTCCACAGCGCTGCGCTTTCGCCTACGTTGCTCGAAAGCGAATTGTTCGGACACGAAAAAGGGGCCTTCACCGGTGCGCATGAGCGAAGAATCGGGCGATTCGAGCAAGCCAACGGCGGCACGATTTTCTTGGATGAAGTCGGCGACATTCCGCCGGCAACACAAGTAAAATTGCTGCGCGTGATCAGTGAAGAGCGCGCGTTTGAACGAGTGGGTGGCAATCAAACACTGCGTGCAGATGTGCGGTTGATCGCGGCGACCAATAAAAATCTCGAGCAGTTGGTGAAGGAAGGAAAGTTCCGCGACGATTTGTATTTTCGGCTCAATGTCGTGCGGATCATCATGCCCCCGTTGCGCGAGCGCAAAGACGATATTCCATTACTGGTGCGGGCGTTTCTGCGCCAATTTTCTAAAGCGAACAATAAGGAAGTTCTCGACCTTACGAGCGAAGCGATGAACGCGCTGCTCACTTACCATTGGCCGGGCAATGTCCGCGAGTTGCGTACCGCGATCGAACATGGCGTCGTAATGGCGACCGGACCGAAAATTACGCCCCGCGATTTGCCGTCCGCTTTGCGACAAGCTGCGGGCGCGACACTACCGCGCGGCATTTCGGCGGCCAAAGCTTTCGGTGAAAAAGCGAGTCCGCTCGATCTTCACGAAACGGAACGCAAACTTATTTTGCAGGCATTAGCGACAACGAATGGAAACGTCACTGCCGCCGCGAAAAAACTCGGGATCAGCCGGCGGACATTGCATCGTAAAA
>QHOI01000117.1 GCA_003218705.1 Verrucomicrobiota bacterium
TTCACGGGGACCTGCACCGAGGAAATGTGCAGTGTCGGCAACGGACTGCGCGAATACACCGGATTGAATTGCGAAGTTTACGGAATTAGTGGCGACAATCCGTTCGCGCAAGAAGCGTGGGCGCAAAAAGAAAAGATCGATGTCACATTGCTGAGCGATTACGAGCACAAAGTCGCGAAAGATTACGGCGTGGTTTACGACTCGTTTCTGCCGCAAATCAATCTTGGAATGGGCGGCGTTCCAAAACGTTCCGCCTTCATTATCGATAAGAACGGCGTGATCCAACACGCTGAGAGCAACGATGACCCAAAACAGCTACCCGACTTTGATAAAATCAAAGCGAAATTGGCCGACTTAAAGTGATCGACGAATTCAAAGCGCTGAACAAATTCGACGCCGGTAACGGGCGCGAAGGATTTCTTTATTCGTTGCCGGCGCTGGAGGAACAAGGCATCGGGAAGATTTCGCGATTGCCGGTCAGCATTCGGATCGTGCTCGAGTCCGTCCTGCGAAATTGTGACGACAAGAAAGTCCGCCGCAAGGATGTCGAGACGCTGGCGAAATGGAATGCCAAGAAGCCAGCCAACGAAGAAATTCCGTTCGTGGTCGCGCGCATCGTTCTTCAGGATTTCACCGGCGTGCCGCTGGTTGTCGATCTTGCCGCGATGCGAAGTGCAGTGCAACGACTCGACGGCGATCCGAAAATCATCGAGCCGCTGGTGCCGGTAGATCTCGTGGTCGATCACTCCGTGCAGGTTGACTTTTTCGGCTCGGCCAAAGCGTTGCAATTGAATTTGGAAATGGAATTCAAGCGCAACCGCGAACGCTACCAGTTTTTGAAGTGGGGTCAGCAGGCGTTCAAAACGTTTCAACTCATTCCGCCGGGCATCGGCATCGTTCACCAGGTGAACCTCGAGTATCTGGCCAAAGGTGTTCAGCACTCGAAGATCGACAATCGCGAAATTTTCTACCCGGATACGCTCGTCGGGACCGATTCGCACACGACGATGATCAACGGCCTCGGCGTCGTCGGCTGGGGCGTCGGCGGAATTGAAGCGGAAGCGGGAATGCTCGGCCAGCCGGTTTATTTTTTAACGCCGGAAGTGGTCGGGGTGCACCTGACCGGTCAATTGCGCGAAGGCGTGACCGCGACCGATCTGGTGTTGCACATCACCCAGATGCTGCGCGCGCAAGGCGTGGTTGGAAAGTTCGTGGAATTTTACGGCGAAGGCGCGGCGTCCTTGCCGGTGCCGGACCGCGCGACGATTGGCAACATGTCGCCGGAGTACGGTGCGACGATGGGATTTTTTCCGGTCGATCAAGAGTCGGTTACGTATTTGCGTGCCACCGGGCGCACCGAGGAGCAGTGCGCCGCGTTCGAAAATTATTTCCGTGTCCAGAAAATGTTCGGCATGCCGCGCAAAGGCGAGATCGATTACAGCATCGATCTCGAGCTGAATCTCGCTGACGTGCAGCCGGCTGTGGCGGGACCGAAACGGCCGCAGGACAGGATCAATCTTCCCGCGCTCGGCGAGACCTTTCGATCGCTTTTGCAGAAACCGGTCAAGGAGGGCGGATACGGAATGAAAGATGTCGATCTTGGAGCAAAGCATCTGGTGCAGTTGAACGGATCGCCGCCGAGCGATGGCGACACGCCAGCATCCGACAAGAACGGACCGAGCATCGAACCGGGCGAAGAGCGCAACAAAGCCGAGATGGTAAACAACCGGCCGACGCCCGATACCGCGAAGGAATTAAGAGATTCGGCCGCCGATCCATTTCATCACGGTGAAAGCCGAATTGGTCATGGCACTGTTCTCATTGCCGCGATCACGAGTTGCACGAACACGAGCAATCCAAGCGTGATGCTTGCCGCCGGTTTACTGGCAAAAAAAGCGGTCGAGCGCGGACTGCGAATCGATCCAGCGGTGAAAACTTCGCTCGCGCCAGGCTCACGCGTCGTCACCGATTATCTCGATAAGACCGGGCTACAAAAATATCTCGACCAGCTCGGGTTCAATCTCGTCGGCTACGGCTGCACGACATGCATCGGAAATTCCGGCCCGCTCCATCCGAAAATCGAGAAGGCGATCAACGATTACGATCTGGTCGCGGCGTCCGTGCTTTCGGGCAACCGCAATTTCGAGGCGCGCGTCCACCAAAACATCAAAGCAAACTTTCTCATGTCGCCGCCGTTGGTAGTCGCGTTCGCGCTCGCCGGGCGGGTGGATGTCGATCTTTCGAAGGAGCCGATCGGTAAGGACAAAAACGGCAAAGAAACTTTTCTGCGCGATCTCTGGCCAAGTTTGAAAGAAGTGCGTGATGCGATGCAGTCGGCGCTGCGCCCGGACGTTTTCCGCAAGCTTTATCGCGATTTCGCGGATCAAAACCCGAAATGGAACGAAATCCCATCGAGCACCGGCGAAGTTTATCAATGGGACGAGAAAAGCGATTACATTCACGAGCCTCCGTTCTTCAAAGATTTCTCGATGGAGGTTGGCAAGATCGACAACATCGTCGGGGCGCGCGCTCTCGGAATTTTTGGGGACTCGGTAACGACCGATCACATCTCGCCCGCGGGCGCAATCAAAGCGACTTCACCGGCTGGGCAGTATTTGGTTTCGCGCGGAATTCAGCCGCAGGACTTCAACAGCTACGGCTCGCGGCGCGGGAATGACCTGGTCATGACGCGCGGGACGTTCGCGAATGTGAGAATTAAAAACCTGATGGTGCCCGGGACTGAAGGGGGCGTGACGAAGCATTATCCGGACGGTGAGCAGATGTCGATCTTCGATGCCGCAATGCGTTATCAAAAAGAGAAGGTGCCGCTCGTTATTTTGGCTGGGCACGAATATGGAACTGGTTCCTCGCGCGACTGGGCGGCCAAAGGAACAAAACTTCTTGGAGTGAAAGCGGTCGTGGCGGCGAGTTTCGAGCGGATTCATCGCTCAAACCTTGTCGGCATGGGGGTATTGCCATTGCAATTTCTCGACGGCGTAACAGCGCAATCACTCGGCCTTGATGGCTGGCAAACATTTTCGATCGGCGGTTTATCCGATGCGATCCAGCCCGGCCAGCGATTAACGATTGAGATCGAGAACCAAGATCGCCAAAAGCGTTACGTGCCGGTGAAGCTGCGAATCGATACGCCGATCGAGATCGATTACTACCGGCACGGCGGCATCCTGCCGTTCGTGCTACGGCAATTGCTCGCGAAGTAAAACTTCGATCGGCGAACCGTCGGCAATAAAAGCGGAGCGTGGTCGAGCGCTCAACGGTTCAACGAATTGATCGCCATAAAGCGCCGCAACGTCGGCGTTGAATTGAAACGTATCCGCGTTCCACATTCTCCAGCGCGGATGCTCGACGCGGTATTCACTGCACCCGCCCCGCACACGGGTGTAGCCCCAATAATGTTCGGTGATGAATTCAGGATGTGACCCGGCGGCTATTGTTTGCGGTTCACCGCTTGCGCTGATCTTGAGCGATTCCCATTTGCGTCCGCGTCGCCAGGAGTATTCCACGCTCAACTTAAGATCGACATGATCGATCTGATGTTTCATCGGCAAGGCGACATAATTTTCTCCATAGAAAGTGTGCGCGACCAAAGCGATCGCGCGGCGCGGCACTAATTCGCGAACGAAGACAACCCCACGCCGCCAGGTGTCGGCGGACTTTTTGCGTACGTAAAAACGGAGATTCACTTCCTCGAAATCGCGATGCAGCGGGATAGGCAGCCCGAGCAAACGCGTGTCGAGAAAAAGAAAGCCGACTACGCTGAGAAATGTCTCCCCATTTTCGAAATCGATTTCAGTCCCAGGCGGAACCAGTGGCGCAACGATCTTCGGATCGACAACAAAATTGAGCATGGCGAGATACCGCCAGTTGGCGGTGAGAAATGGTCTCACGCCAACAAGATATGCGGCGATCAGGGGGCTGCCGCCACAGAATCAGTGCAGCAACTTCTCGAGCGCGGCGTCCGGATTGGCCCCGAGCGAAGTGGCCATGGCATAGTGGCGCTTGGCCTGTTCCTTCGACGGTGGCAACGAGGTCGCGTAAATGACGGCGAGATTAAAATGCGCGTCGGCGTAGTTTGGATTTTCTGAAACTGCTTCGAGTAATTCTTTTTCGGCAGCTTCCTGCCAGCCTTTCTGACTCGCAGTAATGCCGAGGTAATTGTGCGCGGTTGCGCTCTTCGGATTGAGCCCGAGGGATTTGGTCAATTCCGTCAGCGCCTCGTCGAATTTCGATTGCCGATAATAAACGATTCCGAGTGTGGTGTGCGTGAACTCGTCCTTGGGCGAGAGCGCGACCGCTTTCTTCAAGGTCAACTCGGCAGCTTTAAGTTTGCCACTGCGAAAATAAACTACGCCAAGATTCGAGAGTGAATAAAGATTGTTCGGCGTTTTGGTCAAAATTTCCTGATAAATTTTCTCCGCCGACCGATATTTGCCCTTTTCGAAATTCTCCTTGGCTAGCCGGGCAAGGTCGACAACGTCCTCGGGGACGTTCGGCTTAAAGATGCTCGGAACGGTGTAGCCAGTCTGTGCGGCCGGCGGAGAGGACGCCTTCGACGCGACCAGACTGCCGGCTGGTGACTCGGTCGAAGCGGCAGGCGTATTCGGCTTCGTGTTTTTGGCAAAAGTGAAGCTGGCCTTGACCGCGCCGGAATTGTCATCAGAAATCGAAACGACCGGTTGGCGGAGCAGCGCCAGTTCATCCGTGGTCAACCTCGTCACCGGCTGGGCCAGCAACTGGATTTGTTGAGTCAACGTTTCTGATTTGATTTGTAGCTTGTCGAACTCAGCCAGCATCAACTTTTTTGCCTGATCGCGCCGCGCTTCTTCCTGACGCTCGCGTACGATGATGTTGCGCAACATTTCGTTCTCTTTTGTCAGCTTGGCCGTCTCCTCCGGCGTAGCGCCAACGAGCTTGACCTGCTCTAGCTGCTTGCTCGCGTCGTCGAGCTGCGAGCGCAATTGCGCAACTGTGGTTTGGTAAGTCTGGTTCTGCTTCTGACTCGCTGCGAGCTGAGTTTGTAGATCGCCGATTTGTTTTCTCACGTCGGCGAGCTCTTTTTCTTGCTTCGGTTTGTCCGCGCTGATCTCGCGCACAGTTTTTTCCGCGTCAGCCAGCTTCTGTTTCAAATTGGAATTTTCCGCGACCAGCACCTCCACCCGCTGCTCCGTATCCTTCAATCCTTTCAATTGGGTGAGTGCGTCATCGCGTTCTTTGTTTGCACTCGCGACTTTTTGGTCTGCCTCGGCCGCGCGCGCATTCGCTTCATCACGCTCTTTGCTGGCGGAGGCCCGCTGTTGATCGGCGCCTGCGACTTTCGTATTGGCGTCGTCCCGTTCCTTTTCAGCGGCGCTGCGGCCTTGCTGTGCCGAAACGAGCACTTTTTTCAACTGCGCGATTTCGGATCTAAGGGCCTCCTGCGCTTTGCCCTCGTTCGAACCGGCAGCCGCTGTTTTCTTCAACGAAGCCTGCGCCTGAGTTAATTGATCGCGCAATTGCTTCTCAGCCGTTTTGGCTTTGTCCAGATCGCCTTGTGCTTTGCCGAGTTTCGATTTCGTTTCATCAAGACGGCTGTTCAACGATTGCTTTTCATTTTCAGCCGCGCTCATTTGGGTGCGCGATTTCTGTAATTCAGCTTCAAGTTGGTCGACTCGATCGCGCAGTTTGCGGGTGGCCTGCTCGATCGCAACCTCGTTCGGTGTACTCGCCGGGGCCGGCTTCGCGGCCGGCAACGGTGCTACCGGTTCTTTGGCGACTTGAGTCGGTGCCGGTTCTGGTGGAACCGCGGCGGCATTTTCAGCAGGCGGCGCGGGAGCATTCACGCTTTCCTGGGTCGAAGCTTTGTCCTGCACGCGCAGGATGCTTTCGCTCACTTTCCGGCCGCGATATTCGACGATCGCGGGTTGCCAATCCGGGTGGGCCTTGCGCAATTGTTCGATTAGGCTGCCGGCAAAGCGATACTTGGCGAGGGCGGCCTTAAATTGGTTCTCGTGCTCGAGTTTTTCGCCCTGCTGCGCTGTCATGTAAGCTTTGAGAAACGTCTCGCTCGGGTCATCCGATTCGGCGGTCAAGAGCGGCGACGCCAGACAAAAAACGACAGCGGCGAGCAGGATCGGGCCGATTTTCTTCATGGAACGCGGGGTGCGGATGATAACAAACGGAATGTGGGTTGCAACCAAACGATGGGGCATCGCCTGAAGGAGAAGCGGAGAGTGTGCCACGCCGGTGGGGTTCTTTGCGCGTTTGCAATCACGCATCTAAAAACTAGAATTTGAATCCCCGACGGTGGTCGTAGCTCAATGGTAGAGCCCCAGATTGTGGTTCTGGTTGTTGCGGGTTCGAGTCCCGTCGACCACCCAGCTTTTTTTAAATCCCAAAATCCAAATCCCAGGTTCCAAATTTTGGGCTTTGGGATTTGAAACCTGGGATTTTTAGTTTTGTGTCTGTAGCTCAACTGGATAGAGCATCTGACTTCGGATCAGAAGGTTGGGGGTTCGAATCCCTCCAGGCACGCATTTTTTTCACGCCGCGACTGAAACCAGGTTTGTGCCGTTGAAGACATTTTGGACAGCACTCGCCTTGGTCGCGGCCGCCACCATTGCTTTTGGGTGGCTCGCATGGAAATGCGATCGCGATCCAAAAATTAATTTTCTGCCGCGAGACAAACGCGCCGAGTGGATTGTATTTCCGGCCGCGATGGATGCGCGTACACATCCAGTTGCAACGATGGATGCGACGTTTCGGCGAACGCTGCAAGTCGAGTCGCAACCGGGATCGGCTCGATTGCTGGTTCGCGCGGCCAAGCGGATCGAATTGAAAATTAACGGCGAAACGGCGCCGACCGCTCCGGACCGCGACTGGAAGGAGATCTCAACACTCGACGTGTCGAAATTTTTCCGGACCGGTCCGAACACGATCGAGGCGAGAGTTTTTAACGATGACGCGCCACCCGCGCTCTGGCTCACATTAACTGTGAACTCATCGACTTTACGGACCGACGAGAAATGGGAAGTTTCCCTTGCTGGTTCGACTTGGCGCAGCAGCGCGCTCGCTTCCACGCCCAAGCGCGCTGGCCCGGGCAATCTTCTGGCCGGAGGCGAAAGAATATTCGATGTGCTGCCTAAAATTTGGCGCGCGTGGACGGCATTTGCAGTTCTGGCGATTCTCCTGACAATCGCGGCAGGTTGGTGGTTCCCTCGAATTACAGCAGAATCGAATGTCGGCAGTGCTGAATTTTCCCGCCGGCAACTCTTTACCTTGCTCGGACTATGCGGCATCGCGTGGCTAATTCTTTTTTCGAACAACGCGAAAATGTTGCCGTTCCCCTCCGGCTACGATTCCAAGGACCACCTCGCTTATATTAAGTACATCCAGGACCACCGGGCGTTGCCGCTGCCGAACGAGGGCTTCGAAATGTTTCAGCCTCCCCTTTATTATGTCCTTTCCGCCGGAGTTCTGTCGATCGGACGGCTCACGATTGCGGACGACGCCGCGGCGATTGTTTTACGCGCGATGACGATGATTTTCGGTATTGCGAATTTTATTTTTGTCTTTCTGAGTGTGCGCTGGCTCTTCCCCGGCCGGATTGTCGCTCAAGCGGTTGGACTGTTGATGGCGGCGTTTTTGCCAATGCAGCTTTATCTTTCGCATTACGTGACGAACGAAACGCTGGCCGCAACGCTCGCGGCCGCCACGATTTATTTTGGCTTACGAACGTTAACGAGCGAGCGCGCATCCGCGTTGCAATATCTCGGGCTCGGTGTTCTCGCAGGACTGGCAATGTTGGCCAAGGCGACGAGCCTGTTGCTTATTCCGCCGCTCTTCGGCGCTTTAACGATTAAGCTTTTGCAGGAACGAACTCCGATTTTTGGTTGGGTCCGTGGGCTCGGAATAACAATCGCAGCGATTCTGATTACCTGCGGGTGGCATTACGCGCGCATCTGGCGTCACTTCGACACGCCCATCGTCGGCAACTGGGACCCTGTTTTACAATTTCCGTGGTGGCAAGACCCCGGGTTTCACGTTGCCCGCGATTATTTTCGTTTCGGCACGGCGCTGATCGCTCCGCTCTTTAGCGGTTTCAACGGCTTCGCCGATGGAACCTATTCGACACTCTGGGGCGACAGCCTTTGCGGTGGACTGTCGGGTTTGCTCTCGCGCACGCCGTGGAATTACCCACTCATGATCGGCGGATATTGGCTGGCGTTGCTCCCTACTCTGCTCGTCGTCATCGGCGCCGCGGTTGCGATCTATCGATTCGCCCGTCAGCCGTCATCGGAATGGTTTCTGTTGCTTGGACTTTCGGCCGCGGTGATCGTCGCACTCATTTTCATGACGCTAAGAGTCCCCTCCTACGCGCAAGTTAAAGCTTTCTACGGATTGTCCGCGATCGTACCGTTTTGCGCTTTCGCCGTAATCGGATGGGAAATGCTGACCGCGCGGTCGCATATTTTGCAACTGCTGTTTGGCACCGTGCTCATTTTTTTTACGATCAATAGCTACGGCTCTGTCTGGATCCACGCATCGACCGAGCAACATATTTACACCGCGCTCAGGTCGATTTCGCTGTCTCATTCGAATCGGGCGCTTTCCGAAGCGACCGATGCGGCAAAAAACGAGCCCTCGAATGCGAGCGCATCTTGCTTTCTGGCGGCAGTTTTGGATGAGATCGGTGATTCGTCTAAAGCCCCCGCGCAATCGGAGCACGGCCTTGAGCTGGATTCTGCCAACGGCGATTGTCATCTTCAATTGGCAATCAGTCTGGCAAAGCAGGGAAACATGACCCGGGCGATTGGCGAAGCGCGACGCGCTCTCGAACTGCGGCCGGAGAATGCGCGCGCTTACGATCTTGTCTTCACACTGGCGCGCGAACTTCACCGCGCCGAAGAAGCCGTCGCCGTTGGACGCGATGCACTCGTCGTCTCGCCATTTGATTCCGATTTGCATTACCGAATCGGTCTGGCCGCGGGCGAGATTGGCGATTTTACAACTGCGGCTCACCAGTTCGCTTATGCTTTATTGCTTCGGCCTAATCGCTCCGATATCGCCGGCAAACTTCATCTGGCCGTGCGTTTCGCGGCCCAAAGTTGGAACGGCCCTTCGAAGCTGAAAGCGATTGCTTCTTCACCGCCAGATTCTGCTCCGCTGCTAAACGAGCTGGCATGGTTGTTTGCAACTCATCCCGACACCGCGTTGCGCGATGGAAGGCGAGCTGTTCAACTTTCTGAACGTGCCTGCGCGTTGACCGAACGAAAACAACCCATGCTTCTCGCCACCGCCGCGGCGGCTTACGCAGAAGTCGGCAACTTTCCTGAGGCGATCGCTACTGCGCGGGACGCATTTTCTCTCGCGCGATCGAACGGTGACGCGAAAACGGCCGGACTCGCCGAGAATCTCTTAACATCGTTTCAATCGAATCAGCCTTACCGAGAGGAGCTACGGCGATGAAATTTTCCGCCGCGCGCTCGGAGCTGGATTCCATGGTGGTGGAGATCGAGCTCACGCTCGTCAGCATTATTCAGGGCGTCGCCTTGACGATTTTGATTGAGAACGCGCACGCTGTGATTGCCGAGCGACAACTTTTTTTCTGGCTCTACGTCGTCGCCGGACTGTTCATCATTTTTGTTTTCTGGTCGCGCGCGGTGTTGCACATCCTCACCGTGATTCGATGGCCGCTCGAATTTGGCCATAACTTTCTCTACATCGCCTGCGCCCTGGTTGAGGCGATTCTATTTGCCCAAATTGGCAAGCCCGCGAGCTGGTTTGGATTTGGAGGGGTTTTCATCGCAATCGGTTGGACTTTGTTTGTTTACGATCTTCGGCTGATTTATGCGCGCATGCGCGATAGTGCAGGCGAAGCGAGCGATCGCTTGTCCGCGCGCGTCCGGCGCGATCAGTGGCTCAACATCGCTCTTCTTTTGCCGGCGATATTTTTTCTGAACCTGGTCTCGGCAATTTTGATTCGGACCTGGCCGGAAGTTTTTCTGGCGCACAACGCGCACGTTTGGCTGATCGCAGCCGAGCTGGTTGCGTTCGCCGGATATTTGGTCTACGTGGTTCGGTTCTATGCCAGTCTCGCACCGCTCATCGCTGAGGCGCGCCACGAATGGCGAGGCCGGCTCGATGATCGCGACCAATCTTGAAGCGATCCTCGTTTAGAGATTCGCGAGCGCTTGCCGCGCTTTTTCCATGTCGGATGGCCGCAGCACGATGATGCCCTTGGGCGAGCTCGCGCTTGTCGCGAAATAAGCATACTCGATGTTCACTTCGGTGCGCGAGAGCGCTTCGGTAATTTTTCCGAGCACACCCAGTTCATTTGCTGCATCGATGCAAAGCACATCGTTCTCGAACGCGAGTACGCCACGCTCACCTAAAAGCATTAGCGCCTTAGTGGCATCGCTCACAATCATTCGCACTACTGCATGATCGACCGTGTCCGAAACGGTGAGCGCATGGATGTTGACGCCGGCTTTGGCCAGAGCTTCACACACGCGAGCAAGTGCGCCCGGGCGATTTTCAAGAAACACTGCCAGCTGCGTCATGGTTTCCAGGGAGAGAATCGTTTTCATCTTGAGTTCACGATGATGCCGTCGGTCACCTCTGACAATAGTGATCGTTCAAGCAATTAGCCAATCGCGCGCGCAAATGCCATTGTCGACCCCCAACATGAACAGATCCCCCCAACCAGACGCCGCGGATTTGCGCGCCCCTCGACGAACCGTCGGCTTTTTCACCGCCTGCGGGATTGTGATTGCAAATATTATCGGCACCGGCGTCTTCACCAGTCTTGGATTTCAGGTTGCCGACATTCAGTCCGGTTTTGCTTTGCTCATGCTCTGGATTGTTGGCGGAATTGCCGCGCTTTGCGGCGCGCTCTGCTACGGCGAGCTTAGCGCCGCGCTCCCGCGCTCCGGTGGCGAATATCATTTCCTTTCCGAAATTTATCATCCCGCCGTCGGTTTCATGGCTGGATTTATTTCGGCGACGGTCGGCTTCGCTGCGCCGATTGCACTCGCGGCCATGGCTTTCGGAAAATATTTTCGGGGGGTCTTTGATTTTGGTTCGCCCGTATTGCTTTCATTCGTGCTGGTCTGGATGGTCGCGCTTTTTCATTTTGGAAATCTTCGTCTTGGCAGCGCGTTTCAAAATCTCTGGACGATCGTGAAACTGCTTTTGGTTGGTGTGCTGATTGGAGCCGGATTGCTCATCGAAGAAAAACAGCCGTTCACTTTTTTCCCGCACCCTGCTGACACGATGTCGATCTTCAGCGGCGCGTTCGCAGTCGCGCTCGTTTACGTGATGTATTCCTACTCGGGCTGGAACGCGTCCAGTTACATCATTGGCGAAGTGAAAAATCCGGAACGCAACGTTCCGCGTTCGCTCCTTGCCGGAACGATGATCGTCATCGTGGCTTACGTGCTCCTGAATGCGGTTTTTCTGGCAACAACGCCGGAATCCGAAATGCGCGGCCAGCTCGAGGTTGGCTTGATCGCCGGCAAACACATTTTCGGGGAGAACGGCGGTCGCATTGTCGGCGCGGTGATTTGTCTCGGGTTAATTTCCGCCATCAGTTCCATGACTTGGATTGGACCGCGCGTCACCATGTCGATGGGTGAAGACCATTGGCTCTTGCGATTTCTCGGCCGCAAAAACACCGGGGGCATCCCGGCGAACGCTGCCCTCGTTCAATTGCTGATCGTGAATCTCCTTTTGTTGACGCGTAGTTTCGAGCTCGTCGTCGTTTACATTCAATTCGCGCTTCTTCTCTGCTCGCTCCTCACTGTGATTGGAGTAATCGTGCTGCGCGCGTCAAAACCAAACGTCTCGCGACCCTATCGCGTCTGGCTCTACCCCCTGCCGCCGCTCCTTTTCGCTGCCATCACCATTTGGATGATGATTTATCTTTTGATCTCAAAGACCACGGAATCGGTGGCCGGAATGGTTACGGCGATCGTCGGGTTCCTCCTTTACTTTTGCGCCGGGAAACGCGTCAGTGCTGGCCAATGAAAAAAATCGCCGCGAGAAAGATCACAAGCGCCAACCGGTCGATCTTCGCGCATGCCTGCCGCGCCGTAGCCTTCGGCGTAGGCGGGTCGATTTTCGCGTTGGCGCAAATTGCCCACGCGCAGCCGCCGCCGGACGACACCGCGCGCTTTCTCGCTGGTATGCCGCTTCCAAAAAACTCTCCGCTCGCTTCGCTGACCAGCGATCCGGCCTGGCAGGAGCACACCGCTAATTTCGAACAGGCTTTCGCTAAACTAAACACCCGGCAGTTGGCAAAGCTGCACGCCTGGGAAGCGCAATATTTTCCGGAAGCGCGAAATCAGGTTCCGGTCGTGTTCTACATGTTCAGCGGTCCCGATTTTCTCTACGTCGATCAATTCTTTCCAAATGCGTCCGTTTACATTCTCTGCGGAAAGGAATCGATGGGCCCGCCCCCCGATCCACTGCAAATCGGCAATCTTGGGAGCGCGCTCCACAACCTCGAGCAAGAGATGTATTCCTCGCTTCGCTTCAGCTTTTTCATCACGAAAGACATGAAGGTAAGTCTTGATTCGCAGGAACTGAAAGGCACCTTGCCGATCCTCTACGTTTTTCTCGCGCGCGCGGACAAATCGATCACCGACGTCAGCTTCGGCTCGTTGAGCTCAAGCGGACAATTCCAGCAAAGCCGGGGAGGTGGCGCGAACGGAGTGAGAATCAATTACATCGACAACCACTCGGGTCAGCAACAGACCCTTTACTATTTCACGACCGACATTTCCGACGGCGGCCTCGCCTCCAGCGGTTTCTTAAGATTTTGCGACCACTTCGGAGTCGGCTCCAGTTTTCTAAAATCATCGTCCTATTTGATGTTTGAACAAGGTTTCAGTCGCATCCGTAATTTCATCATCGACCACAGCGCTACGATCGTGCAGGACGATGCCGGCATTCCGCTTGCCGATTTCAATCGTGACAAATGGAACATTCGCGTCTTCGGCACCTACATCGGCCCGATCGAAATTTTCAAACAACACTATCAGCCGAAACTGAATGAGATTTTCGAGCAGAGCGGTCCGCCACCGATTGAATTCAACTTCGGCTACCGCTGGAATTACAAGGAAAGCCACGTCATCGTGGCGACGCGCAATTAAATTATTCCTGGAACCGGCGGAACCAGGAATAGGGGAAAGCGTCCCCCGGGCAATCGGTTGCCCAGCGCGGCGGATTCATTTCGCGATGCGGCTTCACAATCGGATAATGGTCGCCCACTTTCCCGCAGCGTTGCCGGAGATAACGGATTAATTCTTCGCAGCAATCGAGCTGCGCGCGCGTCGGTTGATCGCGATTGAAATCGCCGACCAGACAAATGCCGAGCGCGATGTTGTTCAAGTAATCGCTGTGAACATGGCCGCCATTGATTTGCCGCCGCCACCGGTCGCCCACTTCAATTTGCCCATTGCCGGTGGAAGTCCCATTCCCGATGACGAAATGATAAGCGAGCCCGTTTTGCATCCGGCGAATGCGCCGGTGGTAGTAATCGAATGCGGCCGCGTTCCCCTGACGCGTTCCGCTGTTGTGCACAACAATATATTGCCAGCGACTCCGCGCGACTGGCGCGCGATCGATTTGATCACGGACCGAGCGCGTGAGATAACGGTAACCGGCGCCGCTGCTACTGCTCCGCCCTCCGCCGCCAAATAGTCGCGCCCAAAAACCGCGCGGTTTTTCGTAACCATATTTCTCGATCGTTAATTGTTCCGGTTCCTCAACCGGCGCAGCCAGCGCAGATTTCGCTCTCGGCAGAGGAGACGGAGGCGCGCTGGGACTTGGAACGGTCATTGCGCGCGGTGGTGTCGCGCTTACTTGCGCCGCCGGAGTTTCGCTAGGTTTTGGCGAAGCCTTTTTGTGCGGCGACGGCGATTTTTCGCCGGTCGTTTTCTTTTTCTTCTTTGCTTTCGGCGAAGGTTCTTTTTCTGCGGTCTTCTTCTTAGCTTTCGGCTTCGGTGTTGGAGTTTCGCTGGGTGTCGGAGAGGCTTCGAGTTCTTCCGCCGGCATTTTCCTTGCTTTCGCCTTTGGTTTTGGCGAAGGCGACGGCGAAGACGCTTTCTTTTTCTTGTGCGGCGAAGTTTTTGGCTTCGGTGTCGGGCTCGGCGATTCGTCCGGCGATGATGAATTCACGGCGCGAGCCTTCAGAATTCGCGTCGGTTTCTCCTGGTCGGTTTGTTGCGCCTGAAGGACAAAGCCGCCAATGACCGCGCTAAGCGCGAGAAAACTACAAACGCGGAAACGTAACACTGCTGCGCAGCGTAACAGAGTGTCACGCGCGATCAACCGGCAACGAAATCAAAACGTCGCCAATTACGCCGGCTGCATCACCGATTCCCGCGCTTCGGATTTGCCGCGCTTTTCTCGTTCGCGGCGAAGGATTGCGTTCAGTTTGCCCCCGAGTAGCAGGAACAAACAAGTGAGATACATCCAGGTCAGCAAAATGATGATCGATGCGAGTGCGAGATACGTTGCGTCGTAGCGGCTGTAGCGCGCGACATATAACTGAAACAATTTCGTGACCGTGATCCAGCCGATCGAGAAAAAGAGCGCACCCGGCAAGGCTTGCCGGATGGTCAGATAATTTTCTGGCGTGAGGAGATACAAAACAAGCGCAAGCAAGATCAATGCGACTGCGGTAAATGGCAGACTCAAAGCCGCCACCCATTCCTGAAGTGGCACTTTCAGTTGAAAATTTACTTCCGCAACGCCGGCTAGAGTTTCGCCGAAGACAATTGCGTTGAAACAAACCAGGATCACGATTCCGAACCAGAAGAGCAGCAGGAATGAAATGATATATTTAGACCACCAATTGCGTGGCTCAGTGACTCCGTACGTATGGCTTAGTGCCTTCGAGATCGTCGCAATGAAGACCGTGCCGCAATAAATCCCAAGCAGGATGCCGGCGTTTGCGATGAATCCGCTCGAGCCGGTCACCACCACGCTCGCGGCGGCAGCGTCGAGAACGTCCTGAACCTTCGGATCAGGCGGCATAAAACTTTTCAAAACATTGAAAATTCCGTGCAGCTTGGCCGGATCGGTTCCGAAAAGGCCGAGCAAATGCCAGAGAAAGAGGAGCATCGGCGCCAGCGCAACCAAAAGCGTGTAAGCCATCTGCGCAGCCAGACCGGTAGTGTTATCGGTTGCGGTTTCCCAGACCAAGCGCCGAAAAACTCTCCAAATAGCGCGCAACAATTTCACACTTTTCAGAGTTTACTTTGCCGACCGGAAATATCCATTAAACTTCCGTCGCATTGCCGGCGGAAAGATCGACATCGCACCGTGAAAAGAATTTTGATCCTCACCGCCGGCTTCGGTGAAGGGCACAACAGCGCCGCAAGAGGAATTCGCGCCGGCCTGGCCCGGGTTGCGCCAAAAGTTGAAGTCGAATTGCGCGATTTGTTCCCAGAAACGTTTGGCGTATTTAATGAAATTGTCCGCCGTGCGTATCTGGCGCTGATAAACCACTGGCCGAAATCATGGGGCTACGTTTACAACTGGCTCGATCGGAAAAAGGATTTCGACCAACGATTCAAACGATTTCACGGCCTCAAGAAAAATCTTGGCCGCTTGCTCGATCATTTTCAACCGGACGTCGTCGTCTCCACATTTCCGCCTTATCCTTATTTGTTGGATCAGATTTTGGGAAGCGAACGCCGTTGCAAAAACATCGCGGTCGTGACCGACTCGATTACGGTCAACGCGATTTGGTATCGCTCACCGGCCGATTACTTTTTCGTCGCCAACAAACAAAGCGCGGCCGTCGTTCACAATGGCGGGGTGCCGCCGGAAAAAATTAAAGTATTCGGTTTTCCAGTCAGCCCACGGTTTGCTGATTTCACCAGCGATCGACAATCGCCGGTAAAAGTCGTTCCTCGTGTTCTCTATGTCATTAACGCCGGCACGCGCCGCGCGCCGCAGCTCGTGCGGAAACTTGTCGACCTCGATATTCAGCTAACTGTGACCGTGGGTCGCGACGAGAAACTTCACCGGGCGATCGAGAAAGCGGCGGGCAACCGCAAAATCGATATCTTCGGTTGGACCGATGAGATGCCGCGTCTGCTTTGCGAAAATCATTTACTCATTGGTAAAGCCGGTGGCGCGACCGTCCAGGAAACGATCGCCGCTGGATGCCCGATGATAATCAATCACGTCGTTTCCGGGCAAGAAGAAGGTAACGCGCGACTCATCGTTGAAACAAACTCCGGCGCGATCGCGCTTTCGAACGATGAAGCCGCCGCACAAGTTGAGCGCGCTTTCGCAAGCGACGCGAAGCAGTGGCACCAATGGTCGGCGAACATCGGCAAACTGAGCCGCCCGCGCGCATCGCTCGACATCGCCGAATTTTTGTTGTCGCTCTAGCGCCGAAAAACTTCTTCGCCGGCAACGAATGTTCGGAGGACTTCGAGCTCCCGCGAAATGACAACCAGGTCGGCATCGCCGCCGATTTTGAATTGACCCTTGCTCAAACCGATCACGAACGCGGGCGTATCGGTCGCCATGGCAATAGCTTCGTGCAGCGGCACTCCGACTTTGGTTACCATCGTCCGAACCAGATCGATCATGCGCGACGCGCTGCCGGCGAGCGCGGAACGATCCGCGAGCAAACAGACGCCTTTTTCGACAATGCACTTGTTCCCATAGAGCGAGAATTTCGAGCCGTCTTTTAAGCCGGCGCCGGCGGTGGCATCAGTGACGAGGCAAATGCCAGTGAAACTTTTGGCGCGATACAACATTTTCATCAGCGTCGGCGAAACGTGATGACCGTCGGCGATGAGTTCGCAAATGATCCCCGGTTCGCTCATCGCGAACTCGAGCAAACCAGCAACCCGATCGATCCCGCGGCGACGCGTGCTCGACATGCAATTGAAGGTGTGTGTGACGCTCCGCATCCCATGCTCAAACGCGGTGCGCGCGTGGTCTTCCCATGCGTCGCTGTGACCGCCGCTGGCAGAGATGTTGCGTTTACGCAATTCATCGATCAGGGCGAGTGCGCCGGGAAATTCCGGAGCAAGCGTCATTCTTTTGATCACGCCGCTGTGATTGAGCAAAGGTCTGTAGATGCTTCGAGTCGGTTTTCGCATTAAACTCGCGCGTTGCGCACCCGGCTTCGTTTTCGAAATGAATGGACCTTCAACATGCACGCCGGCGATTTGTTTAATTGACGACTTAGCGTCGCGGACTTCGTTAACGACTTTGACAATGCTTTTGATGGGCGCGGTCGCAGTCGTTAACAGCAGCGACGTCGTCCCGCCGCTCGCGTGATAATCGCAGATCGTGCGAAAAGCTTTGGTCGACGCTTGCATTGTGTCACGACCCATCGCGCCGTGGACGTGAAGATCAATGAAGCCGGGCGCAAGATAATTGCCTTCAAGATCGACAATCGTCTCGCCAATCGCCGCAGCTTGCGCGCGAATCGCCGTGATCATCCCGTTTTCAGCAACCAGGTCCAATCCGTCGCGAACGCCATTCGGGAAAACCAACCGCCCGTTCTTGAAGATCATTAAGGGAACACAATTGCGTTTGGCGCGGCCAAAGTCCATCCTCTCTATCGGCGATGGAGTTCGATTATGATGTCGTGATCATCGGCGGCGCTTTTTCCGGTGCGGCCACGGGGCTCATGATCAGGCGCAAATATCCGGCCGCGCGTGTGCTCATTATCGAGAAGAATGCCGCGTTCGATCGCAAAGTCGGCGAATCGACCACGGAAGTGAGCAGTTGCTACATGACGCGCATTCTTGGCCTGACGAATTATCTCGGTCATGAGCAGCTCGCCAAGCAGGGACTGCGGATGTGGTTTTGCAATTCGACGGAACAACGCTTCGACGATTGCGTCGAGATTGGGCCACGCTACAACGCCCGCGTGCAAACGTTTCAGGTCGATCGCGCAAAACTCGATTCGCATTTGCTTAAATGCGCGGTAGACGCCGGCTGCAAATTATTGCGCCCGGCCAAAGTCGGCAAGATTGAGTTGAACGGCTCCAACGGGCAAACGGTAGATGTCGATCCTGGGCCACGTAGCCTTCGAGCGCGCTGGCTGGTCGACGCGAGCGGTCGCACGACATTGCTTGCGCGAAAGCTCGGACATTACCGGCCGAACCATGAGCACCCGATCAATGCAGTCTGGGCCCGGTTCACCGGTGTGAAAGATTGGGACAGTTACGACTGGCGGGAGAAATTTCGCGATTACATGGACGCCTGCCGGACGGCGCGCTCATGGGCGACCAATCATCTGATGGGACACGGTTGGTGGTGCTGGATCATTCCACTTCGCGGCGGCGACGTGAGCGCCGGAATTGTTTACGACAGCCGAATTTTCCAATTGCCCGAGGGCGCGAATATCGCCGAACGATTGCACGCGCACATTCTGGCGAACCCGGTCGGACGTGAAATTTTTCGCGACGCGCGCGCGATTGAGGGAGATCTGCACGCGTTTTCGGCGCTGCCGTATTACAGCGAAAAAGTTTGTGGCGATGGCTGGGCATGCGTCGGTGACGCCGCGGGATTTATCGATCCACTTTACAGTCCAGGTCTCGACTTTTGTTCCTACACCAGCAACTATGTGGCCGATTTCGTCGGACGAAATCTTGCTGGCGAAGATGTGACGGCAAACGTCACGCACTATAACGCGCAATATCCGATCATGTATCGATCGTGGTTCGAGGCCCTTTACAAAGATAAATATTACTACATGGGCGACGCCGAGCTGATGTCGGCCGGTTTCCTGCTCGATGTGGCGTCGTATTATTTCGGACTGGTAATTCCGGCGTACCGAAATCCTGAGGAAGCCTTTCTCGTGCTGCCATTTCACGGCCGGCGTGGGCGCATCGCGGCCAGCTTCATGAAATTTTACAATCGCCGCCTAGTTGCGCTGGCCAAACGCCGCTTGGCCACGGGCCGTTTCGCAAGGCACAATGTCGGTTGGCGGGAACTGTATGATGGCTTCGTCCCGGATTTTCGCGTGACGAAATTGCTGCGCAAAGGATTATTGCGTTGGTGGAAAGCCGAACTAACGAATCTGCGGCTGATATTCGCCTCACGGGCAACCACGCCGGCCAAACGAAGCGAAGCGGGCACACCGGTGGAAGCGTGACCGGCGCGGAGCGCCACTGGTGGCACAGCTTTGCTGTGCACGGAATTTTTTGGCGGCGCTTCGTTGATTGGGGTGTGCGCAACCTTCCGACGATTTTGCATCGGCCATTAATTTGGATTGCGGCTTTCCTGTTTTTCTTCGTCGCGGCTCCGGCGCGCAAATCCGTTCTGCGAAATTTAAGCCTGATTCGTCCCGCCTCGTGGCGGCTGATGAATTGTCTGCGCGTCCTTCGGGTGTTCACAAATTTCGGTTGGTCGCTGACCGATGCGGCGGCCTATCGAATGTCGAAGGCCCGATTTAAGTACGAGCTCGAGGGCGCGAGATTTTTAGATCAGCTCACCGCGGCGAGAGGTGGAGTTGTTCTGACCGCCCACATGGGCAACTACGATTTGGGCGCGGCGTTGTACGCTGAAAGATTCCATCGCCAAATCCAGATGATCCGCGCGCCGGAGCCGGACGCGCTCGCCGCCCGACACCTCGATCTTGCCTTGCAACAATCGAGCGCCGGCGCGGTCAAAGTCGGCTACAGCAGCGACGGAACTACGCTTGCATTCGATTTGCTAAACGCTCTGCGCAGTGGAGAGATCATTTCGATTCAGGGCGACCGTGTGGTTGGCGAAGTCGCTCGCGCGCCCGTGAAATTCTTTAATCGCGAGATTCTTTTGCCGAACGGACCCTTTGTTCTTTCGCTCGCTTCCGAGACACCAATCTATCCGCTCTTCATCGTCCGGACCGGCTATCGCAAATACAAGATCATCGCGCGCGAACCAATCGTTTCTTTCCGCAACGCGGCATCGCGGGACGAAGTCATCGCCGATGCGATGCAGAATTGGGCACGAGTTTTGGAAGAAGTGGTCAGCTGCTACTGGCCACAATGGTTCGCATTTACGCCGTTGTCCTAGAGACCGCTCGCGCCCCGCTTTAGCTCGGGTTCACCAGTTGCAAATACCACTGCACGAACTTTTCGCCAAAGAACATCCAGGTGAGCGCGCCGAAGGCGAGGTAAGGACCAAACGGCAATTTCGCCGACCAAACGCGTTTCCCGATGAGCAACGTGGCCAGGCCTACGATTGAGCCGGCGACCGAACCGGCGAAAATGCTGAACAAAACACCGCGCCATCCGAGAAAGGCGCCGATCGCTGCCAGAAATTTTAAATCGCCGCGCCCCATTGCTTCGCGCGGGATTTCCAGCTCGCGCGCAATACCGGAAATCCGATCGACCGTATCGAGCACGAATTCACCAGCGCCGACCCGGACTCGGTTGTAGTGGAACTCCAGGACCTCATTTCCAAAAACGCGATGGTCGATCGTCGCTTCGTCGCAGTGGAGCAAGAGACGGTCTTTGTCCCTCGCGAAGTAATCGCTCCACAAACTGCGTTCTTCCCCGACGACGAACTCGGCGTCGTCGCCATGGCGCGTCCAGGTAAACGGAGTTGGTCCATCCAGCTTTACTCGTTTTCTGCCGAAAGCGATCTTGCCACCTTCGAGCACGATCCACAAAATCACGTAACCGAGCGCGGCCGCGAGAGCAGCGCGCACCAGAGCGGTCAGACGCGAATCCGTGCTCATTAGCTCGGGGACGATAAAGCTCGCGGCAATTCCCGCGATTGTTCCGCCAATCGTGATTTGATCAGGAATAATAAAGTGTTCGAGATCGACAAAGGTGGCGATGAGCAGGATCGAAACGAAAACCCAATAGGCGACGGCGATTTTCCACGGAAAAGATTCCCAAACTGCGAGAAACAAAAGCGCGGTGAGCAATTCGACGCCGAAATAGCGAAAGGCAATTCTGGCCCCGCACTTGGCGCAACGGCCGCGCAAAAACAGCCAGCTAACCAGCGGAATATTTTGCTGCCACGGAATTTGTGCTTTGCAGACTGGGCAAAACGAACGGCGCGGTTCTTTGATCGAGATATCGCGCGGCAATCGATAAATGCCGACGTTCAGAAACGAGCCGATGGCTGCGCCGAGAACGAACGCGACCACAGTGAAAACGGAGTAATAGAAAGAGATTTCCACGCGATCAGATGAGGCTCGAACGCGATTCCCGGCGCTCCATCAACCAGGCGACCCAGATGCAGCTTTCATAAAGTAAAAACATCGGCAACCCCATCGCGATGAGGGTCAAGAGATCCGGCGTCGGCGCAATAATAGCAGCGAGGATAAAAATGAGCACCACCGCGTAAGGCCGCGTCCGGGCCATGAATTTGTAAGTGATAAGACCGAAGTAAACCAAAGCGAGGACCACCACCGGCAATTCAAAAGCCATTCCGAAACCGAGCACGAATTTCGTTACGAATGAATAATATTGCTGGACAGTCCAGGTTGGCGCCCATCCGAGCGATTGGGTGTCGCGGAAGAAGAAAAGGATCGTTTTCGGAAGCAACCAAAAATAGCAGACCAAAACCCCAAGCAGAAAAAGTCCAAAGCTACCGACGATGGCGGGAAGCAAAAAACGTTTCTCGACTGCGGTCAGCGCGGGAAGAACAAATCCCGCAAGGAAATAAAGCAGCAACGGAAATGAAACAACGATGCCGGCGTAAAACGCGAGATGAAACGAAATCACGAACGAGTCGGTAATGCCTAACGCCTTGAGCGCGCCAACTTGTGGGTCGAGATTGTGGAGCGGCGCCTGCATCACTCGCACGAGGATCGAACGAAAGGCGAAACAAACGATCATCGCCAGGACGAGAGTGATCGCCATTTTCACAACCGTCCAGCGCAGGTCTTCCAGATGCTCGAGGAATGGTTTGGACGTTTCGCTTTCCGGCAATTCGCGAAACTTGAAGACGTCGCGTAAAGCCATGTCTCAATCAGCGCGGCCCTAACGAAATGAAACCGCCTGCGGCAAGACGCGCGCAAATTCCAAGCGTGTTGGAATCCCGAATCTCATTCTGCGCGATCATCCGGCCCAATTCAGAAGTGGTAACCGCTCGACATTCGAGAATCGCCTCGCCTTCCTCACGCCTGTGCACATCGGCGTGTTGAACCGGCCTGGCCAGGAAAAAATAGCAATGCTCGTTGGTAAGACCAGCCGAAGTGAAAAAATAACCGAGCGGAATCAGTTCGCCGCCGGGCGCCAGGTCATAACCCGTTTCTTCGTGTAATTCGCGCAAAGCAACAGCTTCGATTTCTTTCCCATTAGGCTCGACCCCGTCGTCGATCTGGCCAGCGGGCATTGACCAGATCGCTGCCCGAATCGGAATCCTCTCTTCCTTGATGAGCAGAAACTTTCCGTCGCTCGTCATCGGCGCGATCACCACGGCTGCCTTGCGTCGGATGGTCGTCCAAGTCCGCGCTTGTGAGCTCGAAGGCGTTCGCACCTGCTCGGTGACGACATCGAGATGCGAATTTGTGAAATGGTGCTCGCTTGAAATTGTCTGCCAACCATCGTTATCCCGTACCAGTTTGCTCCGTTTCACGTGAGAAGATTATGAACGCGACGTCGAAAAGCGAATGTTTAGGTAGGGGGGTTCACCTGAACCGCCCGCAAACGCCAGTCCGGCTCGGACCGATTGCGTCAATCGCCCCTACCAATGCGCTCGCGCCAGGCCTTGATCTGCGCTTTGACATTCTCCGGCGAAGGCGCGCCAATGGCGCGACGCGCAACGAGCGAACGGCGGACATCGAAAACACCCACGACATCGACATCGAACTGGGGCGAGAGCTTTTCTAGATCCGCCAGCGCGATCGCGTTAAGCTTTGTTCCCTGAGCGACTGCAGTGGCCACGAGCGTGCCGACGATTTCGTGCGCTTCCCGAAAAGGCATTCCCTTCTTAACCAGATATTCGGCAAGATCGGTCGCGAGGAGATTCGGGTCATTTGCGGCTGCTTCCATTCGCTCGCGGTTAATTTTCAATGCGGGCAACATTGCCGGGAATAGTTCGAGCGCCGCGGAGATGGTATCGACCGAATCAAAGAGCGCTTCTTTGTCTTCCTGGAGATCGCGATTGTAGGACGAAGGCTGTCCCTTCAACGTCGTCAAGATCGAGATCAAATTTCCGTAGAGCCGCCCCGTTTTCCCGCGCGTCAGCTCGGCCATGTCTGGATTTTTTTTCTGCGGCATCAAACTCGAGCCGGTCGAAAACTCCTCACTGAACTCGACAAAACCAAATTCGCTCGTGCTCCAGATGATCAAATCTTCGCTCACACGGGAGAGATGCATTCCAATCATCGCGAGACAGAAGAGGAATTCGCAGACAAAGTCGCGATCGCTGACCGCATCGAGACTGTTTTGGCCTATCCGACCAAACCCGAGCTCGCGGGCAATCAATTCGCGATCAAGGACGATGGTGGAGCCGGCGAGCGCGCCGGAGCCGAGCGGAAGAACGTCCGTTCGTTGCAGACAATCGCGCAGACGTTGGGCATCTCGCGCGAACGCTTCGATTTGGCCTAACAAGTAATGCGCGAATAAAATCGGTTGGGCGCGCTGCAAATGGGTATATCCGGGCATGACAAGACCGACATGTTCCTCGGCGAGATCGAGAAACGCCATTTGCAATTTCTTGAGCAACGCCGATGCCCGCTCGATTTGCTCTTTGACATAAAGCCGCAGGTCGAGCGCAACCTGATCGTTGCGACTGCGCGCGGTGTGCAGCTTCGCGCCGGCTTCGCCGATTCTTTTGGTGAGCGCGCTCTCGATGTTCATGTGGACGTCCTCAAGCGCTTCGTCCCACTGAAATTTTCCGGACTCGATTTCCTTCTCAATCTCGTGCAGCTCGGCTTCGATTTTCTTCCGTTCCTCCGCGGAGATAATCCCCGCTTTGGTCAGGGCGGCGGCATGAGCAATGGAACCGGCGATGTCATGCCGATAGAGACGGCGATCGAACGAAACTGATTCGCAATAGCGTTGCGCAATTTTCGCAGCGGCTTTCTGAAATCTTCCTTTTCGCATGTTTAACCAGCGGAACGCTGCGAACGTGTCACGCGCGGAAAGTTACCGCTAGTTATTTCGGCGCGAGCAAGGCGACGATTTTGTCAAAGCGCGGATCGCGTCGAAGCGGATCCCAGATCGGATCGAGCCGCAATTCGCCATAATTCAAGGAGCCCGGAATCTTTGCGGTGGCGGCAAGTTGGTCGATGGCAGCATCCGCCTTGCCGCTGGTAGCGTAAATCGCAGCGAGATATTCCATGAACAACGAACCATCAATCGCGTCCTTGCTAACCGGAAACAACTCAATTGCGCGTCGGCCCTCGCGGATAGCGTCTTTCTTTTGTCCAAGCGCTGCATCCACCAAACCGAGCGCAATTAACGCGGCGGCATTGTTCGGCTGCTCTCGAACAGTTCGCTCAAGCTGCTTTCGAGCTTCGGTAAAGGCAACTTTGGCGGCTGCGCTATCCCCGCGGAGCAAGGCAAGACGGCCGTCACACCAGGCTTGCGGAAACGCGACCGATTCAGTTCCATACCTATAGCTCAGGCCGGAAAGAGTGCGCTCGGCCATGGCCGGATCACGTTCGAACAGGGCAAGGTCGACCAAATCAATGCTGATTTGTTGGGGGGCCTTCGGGTTCTGTGCAAGAAACGTTTCAACGTGCATGTGCAAACGCTTGGTATAGGCATGTTGCTCAAGATCGACTCGCGCGCGGTAGGAACGGGCGGCGACGTCGTTCGGATCCAGCTGCAATGCGCGATCGAATACAGCGATAACGTCTGAATAGCGACGAAGTTGTCGATGGGTTAGGCCAATCTGTTTTAGGATCAGTATGTTGCGGGGATCGAGCGTCCGGGCGTGTTCCATTTCTTTGAGAGACGCTTCCCATCGGCCCTGGCGACGATCGATATAACCGAGCAGAAGGAGGCAATCGGAATCGTTAGGCAAAGCGCGCTCTGCAGCTGCGAGTTCTTGACGGGCTCGATCGTAATCCAGATAACCCCAATAAAGATGTTTTGCCAGAGCGAGGTGAGCCTCGCCCGAATCCGGCTGTAACCGACGCAGGGTTTGAATCGCGGCATCCGCCAGAGCGAGTCGCTGTGAAGTGTGATCGTATTGTTGCCAGTAAAGTTGGTCGTGGGCGTGGGCGAGTTCGTAATAAGCAAGCGCAAAGGAGGGGTCACGCGATGACGTTTGCTCGAGCAGTCGCACAGCTTCGCGCAGACTGGCCTCCCGAGGCTCGTTGAAAACGGAGCGTTCGATTAAAATCTTAGCGCGCGTGTAAAGATCGTAGGCGGCCAGATCGGCAGTGGGCTTTTCTTCAATGGCCGCTTTCTCCTGCGGCGAGAGTTTTGATTTGAGCTTGGCGACGATTTGTTCGGCCAGTTCGTTTTCGATCGCGAATACGTCCGCGATGTCGCGATCATAGCGTTCTGCCCAAAGATGCCCATCAGTGCGGGCATCAATGAGCTGGGCACTGACGCGGACTCTCCCGCCGACGCGTTGGACCGTGCCTTCTAGAATGTGGGCGACACCGAGTGCTTTGCCGACTGCACGGAGGTTACGCTCGGCACTGTTCTTGTACTGCATCACCGACGTGCGGCTGATCACTTTGAGGTCGGCCACTTTCGCGAGATTGGTTAGGATCTCATCCTGAACGCCGTCGGCGAAGTAGGCGTTTTGCTTGTCGTCGCTGAGATTTTCGAACGGGAGGACAGCGATGCTTTTGTCGGGAATTGCGCCGGTGAAGCTGCCAAATGTTTCACTGCGGATCGCGCGATGGCGGAGGAAGATTGTGAAACTGATAGCGAGCGCACAGCCGGAGAGAAGGAGCGCCGCTACGAGCGCCCAACGCGGCGACACAACCGGACGGATCGGAGCCGTTTCCTTCCAACGTTTTCGGCGCTTAAGTTTTTCCGGCACCTGCGGATTACCGAGACCATCTTTGCAAAGATTAACGAGATGAAGTCTCAGGCCATGTTTTACTTCGCACTCGCCCAAATCTCGTAAGTAGGGCTGCCAGTGCCGGTATTCACCCAGATCGTCGGCGACATGTTTGGATAAAAGAATGTGGCCGACGTCGCCGCAATCGAGCACGCGTTGAGCGACGTTAATTCCTGCTCCAGCGATATTGACCCGGTCGTTCACGTCCGGGACCTGGTTAATGGGGCCGCTGTGAATTCCCATGCGCACTTGAATCTCCGGATGGTTTTGGAGTGCTTGCGCGATTTCCAACGCACAATGCGCCGGTTGCTCGAGACTTTCGAAGAACAACAGCGCCATCCCATCGCCAGTTGGCAAGCGAATCAGTTTGTCTTTCGCTTCGGCGGCGCGGAAACAATCAGTGCTCCGGACGATGCGGTTTAGTTGCTGAAGCGATTCGACCTGGTCATTGACGAGCAGTTTCGAATATCCGACCACGTCGATTAACAAAAGGTGCGCGATCTCAAGCGGTAGATCGGGCGATAACTCAGCGGACATGGGGGTCGCGGCTGTTAAGCGCTCCTTTCGGGGATTCCCTATCATCCCAACATCGACAGACGCGGTCGAGCCTAATTGTTAGGCGAAGGAATCATTGATCCGGAGAACGAAGGACCGTCGTCCGGCGCCCGCCTGCGCCGATTTTTTTCGTGAGCGCGCTCTCGATATTCATGTGCGCGTCCTCGAGAGCCCCGTCCCACTGAAATTTGCCGGATTCAATTTCTTGTTCGATCACGCGCAGTCCAGTTTCGATTTTCTTCTGTTCCGCCGCGGAGATAATCCCCGCTTTTGTCAGCGCGGCCGCATGAGCAATCGAGCCAGCAATATCGTGCCGATACAGCCGGTGGTCGAAGGAGACGGACTCGCTGTAACGCTGCGCGACGTCGGCGACGGATTTATGAAATCTTCCTTTTCGCATGATTAACCAGCGGAACGCTGCGAACGTGTCACGCGCGGAAAGTTACCGCTAGTTATTTCGGCGCGAGAGAGGCAACGATCTTATCAAAGCGCGGGTCGCTGCGCAGTGGGTCCCAGTAGGGGTGCAAACGGAGTTCGCCGTAGCTCAAATAACCGGGAAGCTTTGCCGCGGCGCTCAATTGCTCGAAGGCAAGATCCTTCTCGCCCGTCCACGCATAAATAAGCGCCAAATTTTGCACTAACAGCGGACCGATGATCGCATCTTTTGTCACTGACAACAGCTCGACTGCTCGGCGGCCTTCACGAATTGCGTCTTCCTTATTACCTAGGGCCGCGTCAGCCATCCCGAGCGCGCAGAGGGCCTCTGCGTAGGCTGGTTGCTCGCGCACCAGCTTGGCCATTTCGTTACGCGCGCTGCTAAACGCAGCGCGTGCGGCTACTTTATCGCCACGCATCTGAGCGACTATGCCTTCGCACCAGACCCGCGGAAACAGAATCGTTTCCCGATGGCACCCATCGATCGGCAGCGCAGCCAGGGCGCGAAGCGCGGCATCGAAATCGCGATCGTATAATGCTGCGTTAAGCCAAAGCTCGGCGATGTTTTTGACTTCGCGCGAATCTTTGGCAATGATCGCTTGGATCATCGAGACTAGTGGGCGCGCGTCGGCATGCCAGTGGAGCTCGATCTCCGCGCGCCTAGCTCGCATCGCTGCGTCTTTTGGAACAAGCGCGATCGCGCGGTCCAAGGCACGCTCGGCATCAGCGTAACGGCGCAGACACTCATAGCTCCTGGCGATTTGTTCGAGAAAGGCAGAGTTTTGTGGATCAAGCTCGATAGCGCGCTCAAGATTTTTGGTCGATTCGGGCCATCGCCCTTGACGTCGATCGATATAGCCGAGTATTTGAAACGGCATCGGATCATTAGGCAAACTCTTTTGTGCCAGGGTTAGCTCCTCCCGAGCGCGGTCGTAATCGTGATAACACCAGTACAAATGCTTGGCGAGAGCGAGATGCGCTTCGCCCGAGTTTGGGCGCAGGCGAGCGAGCGATTGGATTGCCCCGTTGGCCATAGCCAAACGCGCAGGAGTGTGGTCGATCCCCTGGAGGTAGATCACATCGTGAGCCTCGGCAAGTTGGTAATATGCAAGTGCGAATGCGGGGTCGCGTTCGACTGCCTGATTCAGGAGGCGAACGGCCTCAAACAGACTCTCCGCTTGAGACGCACTTAAAGCTGAACTCGCGATCAGTGTTTTGGCCCGTATGTACAGATCGTGAGCAGCAAGATCAGTCGTCGGTTTTTGCTCGATGGCCGCTTTCTCTTGGGGCGAGAGTTTTGACTTGAGCTTGGCGACGATCTGTTCGGCCAGCTCGTTTTCGATCGCGAACACGTCCGCGATGTCGCGGTCATAGCTTTCCGCCCACAGGTGCCCATCAGTCCGAGCATCAATTAACTGAACATTGACGCGCACGCGTCCGCCCGACCGCTGGACACTTCCCTCCACGACGTGTGCCACGCCGAGCGTTTTAGCGATTTCGCGCAAGTTTCGTTGAGCGCCGGTTTTGTATTGCATCGTCGAAGTGCGGCTGATGACCTTAAGATCGGCAACCCGGGCAAGATTGGTAAGAATTTCATCCTGGACACCATCAGCAAAGTAGGCGTTCTGTTTTTCATCACTCAGATTCTGGAA